>JAFGGA010000187.1 GCA_016930835.1 Deltaproteobacteria bacterium | reverse complement strand
TTTTTAACCTTCAATACCTTCGTGACCTTCGTGGTGAAAATCTTAATACTGATAATACCAATATCCATTTTAATTCTTTCATATAGCAAAAAACAAATTGAAATCCAATATACCATCTTACGCGACAGGGTCATCGTCATCGACCATGTCCTTATGAAAAAGGCACTATATGTGGCATTCAATATCTCTGATCAATCTCTCGATTTAAACGGCGCACAGGCTGTAGCAAAACTTTATCACAATGATCAATGCCTAACAGAATCATCCACCTTTTCCTCGGGGGAACAAATTTTTAATCTCATTTTCGATCTCCCATATGAAATCCCAGGTGGCCAATACATCGTCAACATCGAGGTCTCCAACAAAGATGGAAAATCAATAGCAAAAGATTCACACAGCATAAAAAGAAAGGACATGAAAAGTGTCGCATCTTCAGATCCAGGAGCTAGATCCATCAAATATCAAGAAATACCAGCCCCTATTGAACCGGAATACCTTGAACCATCCGTTCAAGATATTGAAAGGGGTTATATCCTCTTTTCCCGTTCTCCTCTCGAATATATCTTTCCTGGATCAAGACCAAAAAAAGAAGAGGTTATCGATCAGCTTTCGACAACAGTTTGCCGGAATGAATTTGAACCTATCACATTTACGATTTACCCCCTGAAAGATCTTGGAGAAGTCACCGTCTCAATCGATGATCTTACGGGGAACGGCAACATCATTCCAAAAGATAATGTCGAACTTGCTTTTTTGGAAGAAGTGGAACAGACCACAGGATTTCCTTCAGGACAATTCCAAAGATTGCCCAGAATGATCAGGCCCGGTAATAAAGTAAAAATCCAAAAAAATAGATGTCAAAGATGCTGGCTGACTTTAAAAATAGAAAAAGATACTATCCCAGGTGAATACACGACCCTAATCACTATTTCCCCCCAATATGGAAAAATTATTCAGTTCCCTTTATCGGTGGAGGTCGTTCCCATCACGCTGGAAGATATCCCCGGAATCGATTATTTCATGCTCATGACGTACGAATTCACCGAGCTTACCTTGCCGTGGTCCGAAGAGAATAAAAAGAAGATCTATGACTCTGCCTGTAAAATCTTGCAGGGCTATAAAGACCATGGGATGACGACCCTCTGCATCCACTCCCCGCTTATTCAAATGACAAAAGAAGACGGTTCAACGAATCTGGATGATATCTATGCAACATTAATCGCCGCCCGTGATCTGGGTTTTACAAGACCGATCATCTGGTATCTGGGGCATCTCATACAGACAGCAAAACCCAGACATCCTGGAAATATTCAGGGATTTGATGAATCCGTTCATATCCCAAGGCTCAAAAGACTTGTGAACACCATAAGCCGGTTCGCTGAAGAGAATCACTGCCCTGAGGTTATTTTTCTTCCCATAGATGAAGCAGACGATGCATATCAGGATACGGATAATCGTAGGGGCTCCATAACGCCTCGATTACTGAAAGCTATAAAAGAGAATGGCGGATCAACCATGCTCACCGCAACCCGATACGACCAATTCAAACCCGTTGATTTTATCTGTTCTGGAAAATTTGATCCCGATCAATTGCAAAACGCACATACGGATGGTTCACTCTATTATTTCTATAATAACAAGGTGACAACAGACTGTGTGAATCCGTCATATGCAAGGTTTGTCTATGGATATTATACATGGGCCTCTGGAATTGATGGAATGACATCCTGGACCTTTCAAAACACACAAAATGCAGCAGGTGATCCAACAAAAGCGGATGCGCCCGGCAGAGATCTCTATCTGGCATACCCTCACCCTGACGGACCGCTTTCCACGCTTGAATGGGAAGCTGTTAGAGAAGGGATTGATGACTATAAATTAATATATCAACTGGAACGAAGAATCCAATCATTAGCGTCCCACGGCGCAGATACCTCCAAATATGAAATGTTTATTTCAAAGATCAAACAAGGCATAACGTCCGATTACCCCGAGTCCGCATTGCCTTTTTCGCAATTAAAAGAGGAAATAATCTCAACCATATTGGATTTAGGATCATTAAATTGAAACTCAAAACTCATAACCCAAAACCCATAACTTTTTAAGTCCAAAATCCAAAACTCAGCACTCAGCATTTATAACTTAGCATTGTTATTTTTAATCTCTTCGTGCCCTTCGTGTTCTTCGTGGTGAAAAAAGATTAATCAATCCATGGAGGTATCTTTTAAATGTATCTTATAATCAAAGCAGTAAAACATGCTTATCAAACAATAAAAAGATCAATTGAACTGCAAAAATATAATAATTTCACCATAGCTGAATACTTCAGGAAAAAGGGAGCTCAGATTGGAGAGGGATGCTATATCGTTCCAAGACGTTTAGGGGCTGAACCCTATTTGGTAAAGATAGGAAATCATGTCGGAATAATGGAAGAAGTGCATTTGCATACCCATGATGGTGGGACATGGATTTTTAGGGAGGAAATGCCTGATTTAAGAATGTTTGGCCCGATCATTATTGAGGATAATTGTCTAATAGGGATGGGCGCACATATATTACCGGGTGTCACGATAGGACGAAATTCCATTGTAAGTGCCGGTTCCGTTATTATTACCGATGTTCCACCCGATTCAATCGTTATGGGAGTGCCCGCAAGACGATTCGGTTCGGTTGAGAAATATCGCGAAAAATGTATCAATGCGTGGAAAGAGCAAAAACCCCCCCATTTTGATCAATCTTCTTTAATGCATTATGAACTTGCTTCCAATCAAAAAATCATTTTAAGACAATTAAGAGAACATCTTTCTGAAATTTTTAAGGAAAGATTATCAAAGTGAATTTTGATGATCTCGTAAAAAGTCGGAAAATATCTGTCTTTGTCATTCCGGTTTGCCTGTGTGTGTATGCACGCAGACAGGTGAGGACCGAAATCAATTCTTTTTAAATAATTGCAAAATCTATATACCCCGGTCGCAGTTTATCCCGTACTTGATAAGGGACCGGGGT
>JAFGGA010000186.1 GCA_016930835.1 Deltaproteobacteria bacterium | reverse complement strand
GGAAATTTGCGGCGAATTGTTTGGAAGATTGATAACTTAGATCAAATTAACACTTTTTCTGGAGTAGACAAACATCATAGGAGAAAACAAATGGATAACGAAACCAAAAAAAAAGAATTGATCATTCTTAATAAAAAGGATGTAACCATCTGCGCTGCAACGGCACAGATGCTTGAAAAGGCGGAAAGAGACGGTGTTGAGACCGCTTTCCACCGTGCCGCTTCCATGAAGGCTTGCCCCATAGGGGCTGATTCAGCTTGTTGCAAGAACTGTTCAATGGGACCCTGCAGGCTTGTCTCAAAAGATCCATATGGAAAGGTTGGAGTATGCGGGGCGACCATTGATACCATTCAAGCAAGAAATTTTGCCCGTATGGTTTCGAGTGGTGCGGCCGCTCACACTGATCATGGAATGAGTATGCTGGATTTGTTTCGTGATGTGGTGAATGGAGAGATTGCGGATTATTCCATAAAAGACCCCATCAAATTGGAGGCCGTGGCCAAAGAGATAGGGATTGAAGTTGAAGGTAGAGAGATAAAAGATATTGCCATGGATCTTTATAAAGAGCTGGAGCGTACATATATTCAAGTTAATGGGGAGATCCCCTTTGCCAAGCGGGTTCCGGCGAAAACCTTGGAAACCTGGCGAAAACACGGCGTCGTACCCCGGGGGGCCATGAGGGAGATCATGGAACTGATGCACCGAACCCATATGGGTGTGGATCAGGACTATCAAAACATCACCAAACAATGTAGCCGTACGGCTTTAGCGGATGGATGGGGTGGCTCCATGGTGGCAACGGAAATCTCGGATATCCTTTTTGGCACGCCTACCCCGGTAAAGGCCGATGTCAATATGGGTTGTCTAAAGGAAAATGAAGTCAATATCATCATACACGGGCATGAACCCAACCTTTTTGAGTCCATGCTGGATTCTGTAAATGACTCTAGCTTGATACAGGCCGCCAAAGATGCAGGGGCTGAAGGTATTAATTTGGTAGGGATGTGTTGTTCCGGCGCTGAAATGCTTTCGCGACATGGAATACCCCATGCCGGAAATTTTATGTCAACGGAGGCCGTTCTCATAACTGGTGCAGTGGATGCCATGGGTGTGGATGTGCAATGTATCAAACAGGGATTGGCCAGGGTGGCCGAGTGTTACGGGACAAAACTTTTTACCACCAACCCGCGATGTCACATTGAAGGTGTTGAACACATCGAATTTCATGAACACTCCCCGAGAGAATGTACGGACAGTATTGTGGAGAACGCGATTGTTCGGTTTAAAAACCGTAGCTTGCCCATAGAAATACCAAAGATCAAAAACGCCGGCATTCATGGTTTTTCACACGAATATGTCAATTATATGCTAGGTGGGACATTCAGGTCTTCGTACACACCCCTCAATGATAATATCATCAATGGCAGGATCCGCGGTGTCGCGGGTGTGGTTGGGTGCACCAATCCCAGGGTAAGACATGATTGGGTCCATGTTGAGCTTGTAAAGGAGTTAATCAAAAACGATATTCTTGTTGTTCAAACAGGATGCTCACAGATATCACTCGCGAAAGCCGGCCTATATACTCCTGAAGCGGCTCATCTGGCGGGCCCTGGTCTCAGAGAAGTCTGTGAAACGGTTGGTATGCCCCCTGTCTTGGGACTCGGTTCCTGCGTCGATAACAGTCGGATTCTCATTGCGTGTTCTGAAATGGTTCGTATTGGGGGTTTAGGAGAAAGTATAGCAGACCTTCCTGTTGCGGGCGCCGCACCTGAATGGATGAGCGAAAAGGCCATTTCCATCGGGCACTATTTCGTAGCATCGGGTGTGTTTACGGTTTTCGGAGTCACCTTCCCCATTATTGAGGAGACCAAGTTCCATCAGTTGCTATTTGAAGGCCTTGAAGACATAGGCTTCGGGAAATGGGGATTTGCTGTTGACCCCTATGAAATGGCCCGTATGATGATTGCCCACATTGATAAAAAGCGAAGAGCCCTTGGAATCGATAAGGCCAGAGAGCGGGTTTTGATGGATATGGCGGATCGGCAGAAACTGGAAGCGGCATAAATAATAAGGAGCAAGGGACCGGGTGCATGGCACAAAGGAAATGATCAAAAGCGATACATCTCATGAATGGTCGTTTTTCAGAGAGGTAACGCCTGGATGATATTGAAGATAGGAATAATACTTTACCTTATGGAATATATCTTGTACCCTGGATTTGTCCTTAATATCGATGATACATTAAGGGTCTCAAAATAGAATACACATTAAATCCCTGGGTTTCGGATCAAGTCCGGAATGGCATGGCACTTTTTCCTTTATCCGTCACCCCGGCGAAAGCCGGGATCCAGAACATATGATATCTATTCAACGATAAAACTGTGTATCATTGTAGTTTTTTGAAAAACCTGGCGCGAATCCATGGATTTAGAAAACCTAAATTGTTACAAAACCGTTAATCATTCGCGATAATCTTTCGTTTAGTATTTTGAACCAAAGGCATTAGATAACACCTGCAAAAGGAGGAAGAAGATATGGATAAGTATGAGTGTTCGGTGTGCGGTTATGTGTATGATCCAGTGGATGGTGATCCGGATAACGGTATAGAGCCCGGAACGGCATTTGAGGACCTCCCGGACGATTGGGTCTGCCCCGTCTGCGGTGCGTCAAAGGATCAATTCGAAAAAGTGGCTTGAGGACTCCATGTCGGCTCCTTTATCATCAGGTATGGAGCTGTCCGTTCTGAAAGGGTCCATTGATAATACCAACGAAGCCTTTATTACCATTGATGAACATCATAAGGTTTTATTGTTCAACAAGGCGGCGGAACGAATATTTGGTTACAATCGGGATGAGGTAATCGGACAGGATCTCAATACCATCATGGCTCCCGGTTGCAGCCATGACCACAAACGAGCGGTAGAGCATTATATCCGGACAAGGGTTCCTCGTCGTATCGGACACACCACCGAGATGATGGCCAGGCGTAAAGATGGCGGGATGTTTCCAGCGGATATCTCCTTTTCCGTTTCAGAGTCGGGCGGGCGGCTTTTTTTTACAGGAATCGTCAGAGACCTCACGGAGACCAAGGTTATTCAAGAACGGATGAAACGATCGGAAAGATTGGCCGCTCTTGGTCAAGTAGTCGCAGAGATCAACCATGAAATCAAGAATCCTCTAATGATGATAGGGGGCTTTGCACGACAGCTGACCCAGCAAGAAAAAAACGAAAAACGTCTTGATAAATTAAATGTCATCGTAAAGGAGGTCGATCGGCTGGAGAATCTTTTGAAAGAATTAAGGGATTTTTATCTGCCAAAGACCCTAAAAATAGAAGTCATAAACCTTAACTCCTTACTCAGCGAGATCCATTCCCAGAAGAAGGAAGACTGTAAGGCCAAAAAGATAAACGCAGAAATAATTATTGGTTCTGATCCATTGGTCATCGAAGGAGATCGGGATAAGCTTAAACAAGTCTTATTGAATTTGATCCAGAATTCCATTGAGGCTATGGAGGATGGTGGAAACCTTGCCATACAAGCCCGCCAGGAAGATCAGGAGATCGAAATAGTCATAAAAGATAATGGGTGCGGTATCTCCAAAGAGGACCAAAAAAAGATTTTTTCACCCTTTTTTACGACCAAGAGCAGTGGCACCGGGCTGGGACTAAGTATCTCGAAAAACATTATTGAAGACCACCCTGGAAGCACTTTTACACTTGAAAGTGAGGAGGGCAAAGGAACCATTTTCAAGATACGCATGCCTGTATATCAAAATTCCCAATACAAGCAAGGAGTAACATATGAAACCGATTGAAATAGCAGAAGACATATACGAAGTGGGCGCTATTGATTGGAACGTACGCGATTTTCATGGCTATTCCACAAAGGAAGGGTCAACCTATAATGCTTTTCTGATCCTGGATGATAAGATTACCTTGATCGACACCGTCAAAAAAGAATTCGCGGATGATATGCTTGATAGGATCAGTCAGATCATTGACCCGAAAAAAATTGATTACGTGATCAGTAACCATACGGAAATGGATCATACCGGCGGTTTACCCAGGATCATGCACAAGGTGGGTGAAGACAAACCTCTCTATTGTTCAAAGATGGGTCATAAAAATTTGTCCAGTCACTTTCCTCAGAAATGGAACTATCAACCCGTTGAAAACGGCAGTGAGTTATCCTTGGGCAAAAGGACGCTGGCATTCCTGGAAACAAGGATGCTTCATTGGCCGGATAGCATGTTCACGTATGCCAAGGAAGACAAGATACTTTTCTCCAGTGATGCCTTTGGTCAGCACTATGCCGGGCCGGAAAGATTTGATGATCAGATTGGAGATGCCATTATGCCCCATGCACGAAAGTATTTTGCCAATATCCTGCTCCTTTATGCGCCTCTTATTCTCAAGCTGGTCAACAAAGTTACGGAAATGGGCCTGGAATTCAAGATGGTTTGCCCAGATCATGGGATCATGTGGCGGAAAGACCCATCCAGGATTATCCAGGCCTATCTGGAATGGAGTCAACAAACACCGAAAAGAAAAGCATTGATCATCTATGATACCATGTGGCACAGCACGGAGATGATGGCTCATGCCATTGTGGATACCCTCGGCCAAGAAGGGGTAGATGCCAAACCCATTAATCTTAGGAATTCGCATCGTAGCGACATCATTACGGAGGTTCTGGATGCGGGTGCATTGGTGATAGGATCTCCAACCCTGAATAACGGACTATTTCCCACGGTGAGTGATTTTCTAACCTACATGAAGGGTCTAAAACCCAAAAACAAGATTGCCGCTGCATTCGGTTCTTATGGGTGGAGTGGTGAAGCGGTTAAACTGATCAACAAAGAATTGGAAGACATGAATTTTGAGATCATTGATCCAGGTTTGAAGGTTGAATTTGTGCCGGATCAAGCGAGCCTGGAGGCATGCAAAGCGCTGGGGAAAAAGATCGCGGAGAGGTTGCCGACTTTCTCTTAACCTTTGTTTAGATAGAAGTCGTTTTGGCGTTTTTAGCGATATCGATTCTTTGAGGAATGATCATCCTCTTCTCATTCGTCTCCCCTAGCGGGAGGGAGAGAGGCATGCTGGAACTGTTTTTTCACCCTCCCCTGGCCCCTTTCCCGTCAAGGGAGGGGAATATCCGTTTTATAGGAATGGAACTTAAACAATCATTACATACTTACGAAAAATCCAAATGCCCGGATTGTCATTATTGCCAGGGTTGCAATAAAACAAGATGTCGAGTATGTCGGCAGGGATCGCTTGAAAAAGCCCCGTCCCTGTTGGGTTCAGCTTTTACCTATGGGCAGTATTTGCAGTGGAAGAATAACAGAATAACATGCGACAGGTTCCCGCCATAGATTTAAGTGGGTGTACGGATTGCGAGTCATGCCTGGAAATTTGCCCCATCGTTTTTAAAAGAAACAATGAAACCGGTTTGATAGAGATCATGGATCTTTATGTATACCCGGAAAATGAGGTTCAAGAGGCCATTAACATGTGCCCAGCGGATTGCATTTCATGGCAGGAGATCACTTAAACAGAGAAAAAGTGTCCACAAAGCAGAACTCAAGAAAGATCGTTAAACATCAGGTCCTTGAATTACTAAAACACGCAAACAACCAGAATGTTTTAAATGAATTATGCAGGCTTCCATCGCGTCAAATGATCAATTTGCTTTTTTCGTTCCTTTATCATGTTGAACCTCGAATCAAATGGAATGCTGTAACAGCGATGGGTGCCCTTACGGCTATCTTGGCCAATAAGGACATGGAGGCGGCTCGGGTTATTGTCCGTCGCCTGATGTGGAGTCTGAATGATGAATCCGGTGGTATCGGTTGGGGAGCGCCGGAAGCCATGGGAGAGATATTAGCGAACCATGAAACACTCGCCCATGAATACTATCGAATACTTATATCGTACTCCCGTGAAGACGGAAATTTTCAAGAAAATGAACGCATTCAAGAAGGGGTATTGTGGGGAATCGGTCGTCTTTCTCAGCTTAGACCGCATCTTGTAAAAAACGTCATATCCCATCTTGTTGCTTATCTTAACTCTTCCAATGGCGCATTTCGCGGCTTAACAGTATGGATAATGGGTTTGGTTGGAATGAAGGAAGCGGAACCAAAGCTGAAAGCGTTATTGCAGGATGATTTTGAGATAGCGATCTATATGGATCGGGAATTGATTACGAGACAAATTAAGGATTTAGCGAAGGAAGCGATTGAAAAAATAAAGACACGGGATGTTCAATGCTAGATGCTGGATTCTGTGTTCCGGATGTTCGATGCAGGGAAAGAAAATGGGGTTATAAAGATCAAGTATCCGGCATCCGGTATCCAGTTTTTCAAGGCCTGGTATCATTTACCTTCATGAGGGGGGAAAGCATGATTAAGCTGGACCGAATGATCGAAAACATCCTATTCTCTATTCTCATCTTATTTTTCGTCTCACATATCGCATTGGCGGATGATCCCACCATAAGCGAGGATACTGAATTATGTCTTGAATGCCACGCAACCATAAATCCAGGGATCGTTTCTGATTGGAAGAAAAGCCGGCATGCCTTGATCACACCTGCTCAGGCCCTAAAAAAGAGCGGGATCGATAGCATATTATCCGGTAAAAAAATACCTGAGGCGTTAATGGAAAATGTGGTCGGTTGTGCAGAATGCCACACCATGAATCCTGAAAAGCATGCGGACAATGTGGAACATAGTGGATATGAGATTCATCCTATTGTAACGCCGGATGATTGTGCCTTATGCCATCAATCCGAAGTGAATCAATTTCAAAACAACCTCATGTCTCACGCATATGGGAACCTCCAGAATAATCATCTGTACCGATCGCTTGTGAACGCTGTTAATGGTGTACAATCCTATAAAGATAATCAGATCCACCAGAAAGCATCAGATCCAGAGACGGATGCCGATTCCTGTCTTTATTGCCATGGTACAATGATTCAGGTCACCAGCATGCAATCGCGTGAAACCGACCATGGTGACATGACCTTCCCCATTTTATCCGGGTGGCCCAATCAGGGCGTGGGCCGAATAAATCCTGACGGTACCAAAGGCTCGTGCTCGGTCTGTCATACACGGCATCAATTTTCCATCGCAATGGCCCGAGATCCCTACACATGCGCGGAATGCCATAACGGACCGGACGTACCTGCTTATAATGTCTATAAGGTTAGCAAGCATGGAAATATCCATCAATCCCTGGGTAAGGATTGGGACCTTAAAGCCGTTCCATGGACCTTGGGGAGGGATTTCACGGCACCTACCTGTGCCGCCTGTCACATCAGCCTGATCGTTTCAACGGAGGGGGACGTGATCACGCAACGAACACACCAGATGAATGACCGACTACCTTGGCGGATATTCGGCTTGATCTATGCCCATGCACACCCGAAATCTCCGGATACCGCCAGTATCAAAAATAGGGAAGGATTGCCACTTCCCACGGAATTGACTGGTGAACCGGTTAACGATTTTCTCATTGATCAAAAAGAGCAGGAAAAAAGACAATCCAAACTGGAAAAGATCTGTTTGTCCTGCCATAGCCTGGGATGGGTGAAAGGTCATTTTACCCGATTCAAAAAAGGCATTGAGACCACCAATGTAATGACCCGAACAGCGACTGATATCTTAGTTCGTGCATGGGGACTAGGCGCTGCAAAAGGTCCGGCACAAAAAGATGACATCTTTAATGAGTTTATTGAAAAAAAATGGGTTGAACAATGGCTGTTTTATGCAAATTCCACCCGGTTTGCATCGGCCATGGCAGGGGCGGATTACGGGGTTTTTGCCAATGGCCGTTGGTACATGTCCAAAAATATCAGGGAGATGTTGGATTGGTTGGAGTTTAAAAGCAATGGAGTGTTGCCTATAACAGATCAATAAAGGCGTTCATTTATTCTCTGGTTTTATCAGATAGATACTGGATGCTGGATAAATTAAAAAGGAATACCTTCTACATCCAGTATCCAGAAACCAGCATCCAGCCTCACATAACGACCACGTTCAGCCGTTATGATGTTAAACTTGACTAAATAATGAAATATTCGTTCACAAAGAACACCAGTACCTTGAAGAAAGGAGAAATCCCATGGCAAGTTCAATAAAGATTTACACCCTCAGCACCTGTAGTCATTGCAAGGCCGCAAAACGATTATTCAATGAGCTGGGCGTGGATTATGATTTCACGGATGTGGATTTATTAACCGGAGAAGATCGTAAGGCGGCCATCAATGAGGTAAGACAATATAACCCGCAAGTTTCATTTCCGACCATCGTCATCGGGGATAAGATTATCGTCGGGAATAAAGAAACAGAAATAAAGGAGGCGCTTGGATTATGAATAAAGAAGAATTATTCGAGATGCTTAAAAAGGCCCAGGAACCCAAGGGTTATTATTTCAACAGCGACAAGGATCGTGTGATGGAACTCCTTGAAGCCCTCTTGGCAAATAAAGAACGATATGGATATATGAGTTGCCCTTGCAGGTTGGCCTCGGGAGATCGTAAAAATGATCAGGATATCATCTGCCCTTGTGTATACAGAGAGCCGGATGTTAAGGAATACGGCAGCTGCTTTTGCAATCTCTATGTCTCCAGAGATTGGAATGAGAATAAGATTCCACACGAATATGTGCCGGAAAGACGGCCATTGGAAAAGATGGGGTTTTAGGAGGTAATACCACCGTGAAAGATCATCACGATCATAATCATTCAGATCAGGCCGCGGAGATAGAAGCCCGGGCCGAGCTAAAAATGCTGTTTGAAAAGATGCCCAACACCATCCCTTTACTGCTTTTTATTGCCCAGGATAAAAAAGACCCCTTCAGCCAGGGGGCCAAGCAGGTGATTGAAGCTGTAAGTGAATGGACCTCCAAGATCAGGGTGGAGGTGCTGGACCTGAAGCACAAGAAGGCTAAGCAATGGAAGGTGCGATATTCTCCCACCATGATTTTCGACCCGGATAAATACCATATTCGTTGGTATGGGGCGCCGTTGGGAGAAGAAGGACGGACCTTTGTGGAGGCCTTGATCATGATGGGCTACGGGAGGACCAACCTGAGCGAAGATTCCGTCAAAATATTAAAGAAAATCGATTCATCAAGGGACTTAAAAGTTTTCGTCAGCCCCACCTGCCCTTATTGCCCCCAACAGGCCGTGAATGCCTTCAAAGCGGCGATTGAAAGACCCGATATCATTTCCTTGGAAATTATTGATATCCAGGCCAATCCGGATATCGCGGAGAAATATTCGGCCCAAAGTGTCCCCCAGATGTATGCCAATGAAAAACAGATCGCCATGGGCGCTCAGGAAGAAGAGCTTTTTATGCTTTCCCTTGAAAAAATGGAACAGCAGAACATCTTTATCCCGGAAAGCGATGCCGAAGAGGTGGAAACCGATCTCGTGATTGTGGGCGGCGGCCCTGCCGGATTGACCGCGGGCATTTATGCCACGCGAAGCGGTCTTCGAACGGCAATCATCGAACGGGAGGCATTAGGCGGACAAGTCGCAAACACACCCATAGTGGAAAATTATCCAGGCCTAACCCATGTGGGCGGTAAGGCACTGGTGGATTTGATGGTGTCGCATGCCTTACAATACACCACCATATTCCCCGGGGAAGCGGTGATGGATATACGGTTGGGTGATCCTATCTTAGTCCAGACCTCTCGCAGGCGATTCAAGACCAGGACAGTTTTACTGGCCACCGGCGCCCGGCACCGAACCCTGCGGGTACCGGGCGAGTCCCGTCTGTCAGGGCATGGCGTGACCTATTGCAGTACTTGCGATGGCCCTTTGTTTAAAGGGAAAAAGGTGATTATGGTGGGCGGGGGCGACAGCGCTGTGACCGAGGCCTTACATCTTAAAAATATTGGTGTGGATGTAACCATCGTGCATCGACGGGACACCCTGAGGGCCCAAGAGCATTTGACCCGTAACCTTGAAACCAATCACATCCCCGTGATCTTTAACACGGAAGTTCAGGAAATTGAAGGGAGAGATCGGGTCCAAGGAGTGACACTGTATAACAATCAAACCCAAAGAACCCAAACCATGAAGGTGGATGGTGTCTTCATTTCCGTTGGATATACGCCTGCCGTTGAATTGGCCCAAAAGATCGGGGCCGAGCTCACACCTGATGGATATATTCAACACGATTCGCGGCATCGAACCAATATCAAAGGGGTTTATTCGGCCGGCGATGTGGAAGGCGGCTACAAGCAGATCGTCACGGCCGCGGGACAGGGCTCGGAAGCGGCCCTGGCCATTTTCGAGGATTTGGTGAATCCGTACTGGAAAAAGGAGGGTTAATCATGCCGGAGTTAGAGGTGTGGAAAAAGCAACATATTAATCGTTTAAAAGAAGATATGGATCGTATCTTCGACCGTGTTTGGGGCGAGTTCGGGCGCTCTTCTTCGCCAAAGCAAATTAAGGCCATGCCCCTGGTGGATCGGATGGAGACGGCGACCCATTTGATTATCAAAGCGGAGATCCCGGGTATTGACCCAAAGGATCTGGATATTTCAGTGACTGAAAATACCTTGGTGATTAAAGGTGAGACAAGCCAAAAGATCGTGGATAAAAACCATGTCTTTCACAGGATCGAACAAAAATTCGGCTCATTTTCACGCACTTTTCAGCTTCCTTGCCGGGTGAGGGTAGATAACGTCACGGCGACCTATAGCGATGGCTTATTAGAGGTCGTGATGCCCAAGTGTAAGCCGGAAAAAATGCGAAAACTGAAGGTAGCCGTGAAGTAAAAATGGCAGTATTCGAGAGGTCCAGGATTCAAAATGAAGATTTGTTAAAGATGATCTCATCTATGCCGAACACTTATTGAATGATATGGGATTTTCAAAATATATTTTCAACAAAAAGCTCCTCAAATCTTCGAACTCTTGAATCCTTACCCCCTTCTCCCCGAAAAGCCGAAAGAAGAACAATATCCTATTACTCCATTGCTGTGGCAAACCTATTGATTTTGAATATTTAATGCGGAGGTCATAAATGCCAAAGAAAAAATTAAACAACGAAGTGCCGGTGGAAAAATTGAGATGGCGGCTTAACCCGGCCACATTGAAGTTTAAAACAACCGATGATTTAAAACCGCTAAAGGAGATCATCGGTCAAAAAAGAGGCATAGATGCATTTCGGTTCGGGACGGGTATCCATAAAAATGGTTATAATATTTTTGTGACAGGCATATCCGGTTCCGGTCGCATGTCCACTGTGGGACGATTGCTCAAAGAGATGTCCCGCGAAAACGGCCAAGTGCCTGACGATCTGTGTTATGTCAATAATTTTAAAAATATCGAAGCTCCCATCTTGATCAAACTCAAGGCGGGGATGGGCAAGTCGTTTAAAAAAGATATTCATGTGTTGGTGGAAGCGTTGAAGAAAGAAGTCCCCCAACTCTTTGAGAGCCAAGAATATCTGGCCAAGAAAAAAGGGATCATGGAGGAATATGAGAAAAAGGGGAAAGGTTTCTTCAAGGATCTGGATAAGAAGGTCCGGGAAGACGGATTTGCCTTGGTGGATATTCAGATGGGGCAAATCAAACGACCTGAGGTGCTCCCCCTGGTTGACGGCAATCCCACCTCTATGGAACAATTGGAAGAGATGGTTGAAAAAGGCCGGTTTCCAAAGGATGAATTTGCAGGGTTGAAAGAAAAGCAAGCCAAGTTAAGAGAGCAGATAGACAATATATTACTTGAATTGAGAGACTTGCAAAAAGAGATCCAGCAACATGCCGAAGAGATGGACCGTTTGATGTTCATTAAGATGGCGACGGATTTGGTTGATCCGTTAAAGGCCAAGTATAAAAACGAAAAGATCGATAGCTATTTAGACGATATGGTGGAGGAGATGGGAGAAAACCTTCAGATCTTTACCAGCCAATCCCAACAGGCCATCGCGGGTTTGCCGTTTATAATGGGCCCGCAAGGGGACTCATTTCAGCCGTATCAGGTCAATCAGCTTGTGGACAATGAAGAACTGAAAGGCCCGCCGGTCATCATTGAATCTTATCCCACCTATCGCAATCTATTCGGCAGTATTGAACGGGTGGTGGATCGGAGTGGATTCTGGCGGACCGATTTCAGTAAGATCAGGGCCGGCTCCCTGGTCAGGGCCAATGGAGGGTATCTGGTGCTGAATCTTTTGGATGCCGCCATGGAGCCGGGTGTTTGGCCCGCCTTAAAAAGGGCGCTTAAAACGGAAAAAATGGAGATCCAGACATACGATCCATTCTATCTCTTTACGACAACCGGTCTCAAACCGGAACCCATCGACATGGATGCCAAGGTGGTAGTGGTGGCCAATCCGCGCCTCTATCATTTGATCATGGCCTATGATGAAGATGCCCCAAAAATTTTTAAGGTCAGGGCGGACTTTGATGATGCCATGGATAAGAATGAGGAATCCATCCTTCAATTTGCCGGATTTGTCAAACGGGAAGCGGAGGAGGAAGGATTAAAACCCTTTGATCGAACAGCCGTGGCCGGGCTTGTGGAGCAAGCCATTCGCATGGCCGGAAGGCAAGAAAAGATATCCATCAGCTTCCCCATTATCAAAGATCTTCTTCGAGAGGCCGATTATTGGGCCGGTCGGGATAGGAAGAACATCATTACGGACAAGCATATCGATCAGGCCATTGATTCCCGGATCAATCGATCCAATATGGTTGAAGAGCATATTCAGGAAATGATCAATCGCGGAACCTTGATGATTGACGTGGAAGGGGAAGCGGTGGGTCAGGTTAACGGCCTTGCTGTTTACAGTCTGGGTGATCATATGTTTGGAAAACCTTCACGAATAACAGCATCCACGTCCATGGGACGTGCGGGAATCATCAATATTGAAAGGGAGGCGGATCTCTCAGGAAACACCCATAATAAAGGGGTTTTGATCCTAAGCGGTTATTTACGGAAAAAGTATGCCCAGGATAAACCACTCACCATGAGCGCCAGTATTGCTTTTGAGCAATCCTACGGTGGAGTGGATGGGGATAGCGCCTCCTCGACTGAAATTTATGCCCTTTTATCCAGCCTGTCCGGCGTGCCCATTAAACAATATATTGCTGTCACCGGGTCGGTGAATCAAAACGGCGAGGTCCAGGCTATCGGCGGCGTGAATCAAAAGATCGAGGGATTCTACGACTGTTGCATAAAAATCGGTTTGACGGGAAAACAAGGGGTCATGATTCCTGAAAGCAATATCAAGGATCTTATGTTAAGAAAAGACGTAGTGGAGGCCGTCAAAAAAGGACAATTCCACATCTATTCCATCAAGAACGTGGATCAAGGCATCGAGATCCTAACCGGCAAGAGGGCCGGTGAACTCAATAAGGATGGGGCTTATCCTAAAGATAGCATCAACGCCCTGGTTAATGGAAAATTAAAATCGTTGGCTGAAGGGCTAAAGAAATTCGGTGGAGAAAACAGGAAAAATGAAGGGGAAAAGGGTGGAAGAAAAACAAAGGTCAAAAAATAATCTTCAATCTTCGCTGAAATATAATAAAATAATATTGATCGTTTTCATTACGATAGGCCTTTTTTTCCCACTCGCTATATATGCCTCAACCGTAAAGACCGACATTATTCACTCTCAAGACAGGTACCACCCGGATGGTTCCCATCCAATCCTTTTCCGGTTTTCAATCTTGGATTCCTGGTATATTCATGGTCCCGAAGACGAAGGACAAGGTCTTATCCCCACAAAACTATCGTTTAGTGATTTGAAAAATATAAGATTGGAGAAAATCAGATTTCCGGATCCAGAAAAAAAGAAATTCGATTATACATCCGAGGCCATTGAGGTCTACGCAAATGATATCCTTGTAGAGGCCAGCATACGAATCAGCAAGAAAGCTGGAGTAGGCGAACATGTTATAACCGGCACTTTATCCTATCAGGCCTGCTCTTTCGATGTGTGCCTGCCGCCCGAGACCGTTCCCGTTAACATTACAGTAATGGTCGTCCCGCAAGGCACCCCCGTAAAGGCCATTAACCAGACGCAATTTAATCTTTATCCATCAGGAAAGGCTATCGAACCGGGATTCCCTATTCACCGGTTAGGTGCTGAATTTTGGTGGACCCTCCTATTGATTTTTTTAGGAGGGCTTGCCTTAAATCTGACCCCCTGTATTTATCCCCTTATTCCCATCACAGTTTCTTACTTTGGAGGAAGAAGCGAAAAGATAAAAAGCCATGCCGTTACCCATGGCGTCCTCTATTTATGTGGCCTGGCGACCACCAATTCGATATTGGGCATTACCGCGGCGCTTTCAGGCGGAATGCTCGGTTCCGCCCTCCAGAATCCGGAAGTGCTGATCATTGTATCGGGTATCATGATCGCTCTGGCCTTTAGTTTTTTCGGCTTTTGGGAGATCCGGATCCCGGCGTTTTTAAGTCAGATCGCCTCTAGAAATTATGGTGGATATTTCGGGACTTTTTTTATAGGCCTAACCCTTGGAATCGTGGCCGCGCCGTGTATCGGACCGGGGATATTATGGCTGCTTACTTATGTGGGGAAAATGGGAGACCCTTTTTTGGGTTTTATTTATTTTTTCATTCTTAGCATTGGTATGGGGCTTCCATTGTGTATTTTGGCCGTCTTCTCAGGAAGTCTAGATCGTCTGCCCAGATCCGGGGATTGGATGGTTTGGGTCAAACGGATAATGGGCTGGGTATTGATAGGAGTGGCCATTTATATCATATTTCCTCTAATACCTTATTCTATTATAAAAATCTTTCTTCCTCCAATAGTGTTTATTGCCGCGGGCATCCAACTCGGTTGGCTGGATAAAACAGGAAAAGGATTTATGAGGTTTTCATATTTCAAACGGATTTCAGGTACGCTTGTCGCTGCTTTTGGGGTGGCTTATCTGATTTTTTCTTTTCAGCCCAAAGAAGGAATCATTTGGCGGCAGTACGATCCGGAGATGCTTTCCGAAGCGCTGAAAGAAAGGAGACCGGTTATCCTGGATTTTTTCGCGGATTGGTGTTTGCCTTGTAAGGAACTGGATGTACGGGTTTTTCAAGATGAACGCGTTGTTACCATGAGCAAGCATTTCGAGATGCTGCGGCTGGATCTCACAGACCGTCATCCACAACAAGATGAGATATTAAACCGATATCAAGTAAGAGGCGTTCCAACGGTCCTTTTCTTCAACCGTGATGGGATTGAAAAAAGGGATCTGAGGGTTGAGTCAATCGTGAGTTCTCATGAATTTTTAAGCAAAATGGAGGCATTAAGGAATAAAGAACCTGCGACATAACCACAAAAGCCTTGGCGGAAAACCCTGTTGGGATGCAACACTTGACGTTGCCGGGTTTCGAGCTTATTTTTATCTATTAATAAACATTTATAAAGGAGGGATGAAAGATGCACGACAAAAAGGAATTGTGTGATAAGATTAGATCGCTCTATCCGGAGATTGGTGAGTGCGGGATCAATGTCGATGTGGACTGGATTGAAGAGAAAAAGGCCTGGGTAGTGGATTTGAAAAAGGATGAGCATGAATTGACGACCCACTTGGAACCGGAAGATGCTGACGGGTGCATGGAAGGGAATCAATGTGTTTCCCTTGGCCTTCAGATCGCACAGCTTAAGGCAAATATTGAAGGGGTTTAAAATGGAAGAAAAAGAGGGGAAAGTAAAGGCAAAGAAAAAAGAGGAAGAAGAAAAACTTCCCTTTTGTACCACTGCACCTAGCGCAGAACATGAAAGGGTGGGTGATGATGACGAGCCGTGTGATGATGGCCGGAGTGGTGATCTGACTTCGCCCTAAAAGATGTGATACGAGTGATATTGCCAATGAAGGAGGCGTAATGGAAAAACATCATAAATTTTCCATCTGGTATGTTGTCTTAGGCATATGGGTGGTCTTGTTGATTCACAATTATTTGGTTTCGGTTTTGGCTATTCACACCATTCCTTATAGTGAATTCCTGAATCTGGTGAAGGAAAATAAGGTTACCGAGGTGGCCATTTCGGAAAACCAGATCCAGGGCAGAATGGTGACAGGGACTTCGAGTCAGGAAAAGGGCGAAGCGTTTAAGACCGTTCGAGTGGACCCTGAAATATCCGCCCTATTGGATCAACATGATATTATATTCAAAGGGGAGATTGAATCCACCTTTCTGCGAAGTCTTTTTTCTTGGGTCTTCCCATTGCTTCTTTTTTTCGGAGTTTGGTATTTCCTGATGAAACGAATGACCGGTCAGCAACCGGGATTCATGACTTTGGGAAAGAATCGAGCCAAGATCTATGTGGAGGATGATCTGAATGTTCGATTCGAAGACGCTGCTGGTGTAGATGAGGCCAAGCAGGAACTCATGGAGGTGATCGAATTCCTGAAAGAACCGGCAAAATTTACGGAGCTGGGTGGTAAGATGCCGCGAGGCATACTTTTGGTTGGAGCTCCAGGGACCGGGAAGACATTGTTGGCAAAGGCAGTAGCCGGTGAGAGTCATGTGCCCTTTTTTAGTATGAGTGGGTCTGAGTTTGTCGAGATGTTTGTAGGGCTTGGTGCCGCCCGCGTAAGGGATCTTTTTGTACAGGCCAAGCAAAAAGCGCCATGTATCATATTTATTGATGAACTGGATGCCTTGGGTAAGGCCCGGGGCATGAGCGGTATAGGTGGACACGATGAGCGAGAACAGACCTTGAATCAACTCCTTGTGGAGATGGATGGATTTGATCCTCAGGTGGGTGTTATTTTGATGGCCGCCACCAACAGACCAGAGATCCTGGATCCCGCCTTGCTCAGACCGGGAAGGTTTGATCGAAACATCCTCGTGGACCGACCGGATAAAAAGGGAAGAGAAGAAATCCTAAAGGTTCATCTAAAGAAAATCAAGGCTTCCAAAAATTTAGATTTAGCGACTTTGGCCGGCATGACCCCGGGTATGGTGGGGGCGGACCTGGCCAATTTGGTGAACGAGGCAGCCCTGTTGGCTGTCAGGCGAAAAAAGAAAACCGTGGGCATGTCGGAATTTGAAGAGGCTGTGGAGCGGGTCATGGCAGGTCTTGAAAAAAAGAACCGGCTCATTAACCCAAGGGAAAAGGAGATCGTGGCTTACCATGAATTGGGTCATGCCACGGTGGCGCTCTCCCTGCCCGGAACCGATCCGGTCCAAAAGATATCCATCATCCCCCGTGGTATTGCGGCGCTGGGTTACACCATGCAGGTGCCGACAGAAGACCGTTTCCTGATGAGCAAGACAGAATTGCTCAACAAGATCGCAACGCTTTTGGGAGGGCGTGCGGCAGAGGAGATCGTTTTTGAAGATATTTCAACCGGCGCACACAATGATCTGGCCAAGGCCACGGATATTGCAAGGAGTATGGTCAAGGAATACGGCATGAGCGACAAGATCGGTCATGTCTATTTTGCCCGTGAAAAACGCTCGCCCTTTTTGGATACATACATGAATACGGGTGGGGATTATAGTGAGGCCATTGCTGAATTGATTGATCAGGAGGTCAAGGAGATCATTAACGTGCAGTATGCCAAGGCCAAAACGATACTGAAAGAGAAAAGAGGTCTTCTGGATAAAGCCGCCAAGATACTTCTGGAAAAAGAAAAGATCGATGGTGAGGATCTGAAGGCCCTTATGGAAGAATCCGTCAAGGGGAAGGAGGCAGGGCAGTCATGAGCCAGGAGGATATTGTTGTACGATGTAATCAATGCGGGACCAAGAATCGGATACCGAAAAATCGAATAAAAGACAATCCTGTATGCGGGAAGTGCAGGGCACGCTTGGATATGGGTGGCTATTCAACCAAACCCCTGGATATCACGGACAAAACATTCCAAAAGGAGGTGCTTTCCTTTTCCGGAACTGTCTTGATGGATTGTTGGGCCCCATGGTGTGGACCTTGTCGTATGGTGGCCCCGGTGCTCGATCAATTGGCATCAGAATACGCCGGACGGCTCAAGATCGCCAAACTGAATGTGGATGATAACCCTGTTACGGCCTCACAATTCGGCATACAGAGCATACCGACGATGTTGTTTTTTAAGAATGGGAAACAGGTGAATAAGCTCATCGGGGCACACCCGAAACCTGAGATAGAGAAGCAGATCAGAGCCATATTGTAATGGCTAAACAGTAGAATGGTTCCAAAATAATATGATATTGAATTTCGATGTGAATATTTCATGATTCCGCGGTCCCTTGTTGGATATTCGATATTCAGTGATTTTAAAAAGTCAGCAATGAATCTAAAAAAGGAGTATGAATGATGGTATTTGATTTTAACATAGATGAAGTATTTGAAATCGCGGAAGAGATCGAAAGAAATGGTGCGCGATTTTATCGGAATATGGCGGAACAGGTCTTGGATAAAGACATTCGTAATCAATTTTTACATCTTGCTGAAATGGAAGATCAGCATGAAAAAATCTTTGTATCCATGAGAGCAGGATTATCCGTAAAGGACAAGGAACCGACCGTCTTTGATCCTGATGGTGAGTCATCTCTTTACCTGCGGGCGTTAGCGGATCTCCGTGTTTTTGATGTAGAGGTCCGCGAGGATTTCATGGATTCCGAAACATTGTCCGACGATGAAAAGATCGAATATATCTTTCGTACGGCCATTGGAATTGAAAAGGAATCTATCGCTTTTTATGTGGGGATGAAAGATCTTGTTCCTGAAAACCTGGGAAAGGAAAAGATTGAAGATATTATCAGGGAAGAGATGAGGCACATCAGATTGCTGGCCAAGAAACTCACTGATATTAGGAGGTAATTTTAGGCATTATTTTATCACACTCATTTCAACCTTGATGTTGCGGTATTCTAGAACCCGAGAAATGATGGTTTCGGAAAAAGACGAAAACACCTGTTTTTGTCATTCCGGATTGCCTGTGCGTGTCCACACGCAGACAGGTGAAGGCATTAATAAAGGCAGCCAAAATGGGGCTCAAGTTCGCTCTTGAGCGCCCGGGCAAGATGTTCTAACCCGTGACATGATCTTCAAGGATTGGTTCTCGATTCACTTGGTTGCCGTGATCAAGGAAACCTCTTTGGGGAGATAAGGTCTCATATCGATCAGCACGTTTCTAAAGACATATGAAGGCACAACGATAAAGGCGATGTCCTTATCAACCGAGGCCTCTTCGTAGGTCTTGACTGGATTTAATCGATGATCCAGAACAATCCCCGGCAAAAAGGTTTCATTCATTCGCTTGACCATTATCTGGTCATAAACCTCTTTTTCCCGGACCCATAGATCCACCATATATTCTTTATCAGCCAGCAAATTACCCAGGACCGTGCCCCATGCGCCGGCTACGATAACTCCGATTTTCGGGATTTGATTATCTTCCATCAATCCACTCTATTTCCAGTATATCCAAGCTGTTTAAAAGGAATAAGGGATGAATTCATCTCCACGGTATGATAGCCAAAGATTTTTAGGCGAGTCTAAATAATAATGCGGATACACCCAAGTTGGATCCTAAGGAAATAAGCCCTGTATATCCATTTTCGATCCTGGTAACTATTCCCATCTATTTATTGAATAGTATCAATAAGTCTTTTGAAAAGACTGAATACTCTTCGGATTTTGACCAGGGTTATAGAAAAGTTGAAAAAAAACCTCCAATATATTAATGATAAATAATGACCATTTACGCCACCGAACGATTACGCCGTTTTTTTCAAAGCTTTAAGCATGATGATCATGTTTTGATCCTTATTAATGCTGATCCGGATGCCCTGGCAAGCGCGTTGGCCGTGAAGAGGCTTTTATGGCGCAAGGTCGCCGGGGTTACCATATCCCACATCAATGTCATCTCAAGGCCGGACAATCTCACCATGATCCGTCTTCTGCAGATCGATAGTATTTACATCGAACAGATTGATAAACAGGCATTCAATCGGTTTGTGATAGTGGATTCACAACCAAACCACCATGAGATCTTTGGCCGATTTCAAATAGATGTAATCATTGATCACCACCCCGAAACAGGGGCTTCAGCACCTTTTATCGATATCCGGACCCATTATGGTGCAACAGCCACCATCCTGACCGAATACCTGAGAGCGGCGAGGATCAAACCCTCCATCCGATTGGCCACGGCATTATTCCACGCCATTAAAAATGATACGGATGATTTCATCCGAAAAACCACCATTGAAGATATCCAGGCATTTCAATACCTATACCGTTTCGCAAACAGGCATCTTGCTCAACGTATGGAGCAAGGGGATATCCGCTATGATTTTTTGAAATACTTTGATCAGGCTTTCCATAACCGCCGGGTACAGAAGGAACAACTGATCGCCCATTTAGGGAGTGTCATCAATCCGGATGTATGTGTTTTAATTGCGGATTTTTTTATTCGTATAGACACCATTTCGTGGAGCATTGTCTCTGGAATCTATGATAAGAAACTCATCATCATCTTTCGACATACCGGGTTTAAAAAAGATGCGGGGAAATTGGCCAAAAGGGTTTTCGGTCAATGGGGTACGGCCGGCGGGCATAAGAGTATTGCACGGGCAGAGATCCCTTTAGAGAAGATAAAAGATTTGGTTGACATCAAAGATGATAAGGCGATTCAACGATGGATTGGACAAAAGGTTAAGTCGTGATACTGGATATTTGATACTGGATACTAAATGGTGTCCATTCAATTTTTCCCTTTTCCCGCACGGAAGGGGCACTAACTATCAATACCCCCACTCGCGGGTTAGGCGTTGTCAATGATACTTCCTTCCCTTCGTGGGAGTTCCGCCATCTATATAAATTCCCCTCTCCTTGCGGGAGGGGTTAGGGGAGGGGGTAACAACATGAAATTCTTTGGCATTACAAATATTCCCATACCCTAGCCCTTCCCTGTCAAGGGAGAAGGGATTTGGGGTGTTTCTGAATAGAAATTGAAATAAAAAATCATGGTTTATGTTTTATCCAGCATCCGATATCGATTCGCATAGGCCACGAATTTTGTAGACGGCTCCATCTATTGTCTTGTCATCCTGTCTCGGGTTTGGACAATATTTTTATCAGATACTCAATTGGAATTTCATGTGATCCAGGGTTCATCAAAACACTTCAATGGAAAGGGACAAGGAATGATTCGAATAACATGTTTAGGCGGTGCGGGCTCGGTCACGGGTTCAAGCTATCTTCTTGAAAGCACAAGCGGCAAGAAGATTCTGGTTGATTGCGGGCTTTTTCAGGGGGGAAGGGCAATGGAAACTCGAAACTGGGCGGATTGGGGGTTTGACCCCAGACAATTAGACACCCTCTTTTTGACCCACGCCCATATTGACCATAGTGGAAGGATTCCCAAATTGGCAAAGGATGGTTTTCGTGGGAAGATCATTACCTCTCCGCCTACAGCCGAATTGTGTAAGATCATGCTCCTGGATTCGGCGCATATCCAGGAGATGGATGCCGAGTGGCAGACCCGCAAGAATAAACGTCAGGCCAACGCCGAGATCATGCCCCTTTACACGACAGAGGACGCGGAGGTGAGTCTTAAATTGTTCGAACCCATCGAAAGAGATCATATCATCGAGGTGGAACCGGGGGTAAAGGCGCGTCTCCGGAATGCCGGGCATATCCTGGGCTCTTCTATCCTGGAATTATGGGTGGACGAAAAAGATGATGTCATCAAGGTGGTCTTTTCCGGGGATTTAGGCAAAAAGAACCAGTTGATAGTCCGTGACCCCCATGAGATTTTTGACGCGGATTACCTGTTTATCGAATCCACTTACGGAAACCGGATCCATCGGACCTTTGAGGACAGCAAGAAGGAACTTCTCGAGGCTATCCTATATGCTGAATCTCACGGCGAAAAGACCATTATCCCGGCGTTTGCCGTAGAAAGGACCCAGGAGATCCTTTATATCCTCGGTGAATTTAAACGGGACGGCTTGCTGCCCGATATCCCCATTTACCTGGACAGCCCCTTGGCCATCAAGGCCACGGAGATCTTCAGGGAAAACAAAAAATATTACGATGAAGAGGCCCAAGCCATTGTGCAACAAGGCTATGACCCCTTTAACATGCCCAACCTTCAATTTACGGAAAGCACACGGGCATCCATTCAAATCAATGAAAAATCGGGACCGGCCATCGTGATTGCAGGTAATGGTATGTGCACTGCGGGTCGCATCAAGCACCATCTCAAGCATAATCTCTGGCGCCCGGGGGCGAGCCTCGTCATCGTGGGGTTTCAGGCCCAAGGGACCACTGGGAGAAAGATTGTGGATGGCGCCGAACATGTCAAGATCTTCCGGGAAGACGTGGCGGTCAGGGCAAAGGTCTTTACCATCGGCGGATTTTCCGCTCATGCGGATCAGAAAGACCTTCTTGAATGGCTGGGCCATTTTGAGAGCAAGCCCAAGGTCTTTGTGGTTCATGGCGAATCGAGCGCCAGCAAGGAGTTTGCTCAAAAAATCCAGGAAAAATATCATCTCGATGTGCATATACCGGTATGGAAGGAACGGCTTATTCTCAAACCACGGGAACTGACCATCGAGCCCCCTATTGAAGTCGAGGCCGCGCCGACCTTTCAGCAAGACATGCTCACAGCCATCGCCGAGCTTGAAAACGAGATGGATTTACTCAAAAAGAGGGTACGGTCCGGCGACATCCAAGAAACCGATGTGGACCGGATCAGGTATATCCAGGAAGAACTTCAATCCATGGTGTCCAATGGTTAAGATCATTAGATATCCGTTTATTGATACCTGAATCTTGGAGGTTGTGTTTTGATACATAAAACATGTCATTCCGGACGAGTGGATCGTGGCGAAGCGAGATCCGGAATCCAGAAATGCGTAGCAGTTTCAAAAAGTTCTGGATTCCCGCTCGCGCCATGTGTTTCACAGGGCTTGGCCGGAATGACGAATTGTGACACAGTCTCTTGCGGGAAGACGCTCTAAAATATTCCCTTCCTCTTGCCGGAGAGGACGCTTAAAATACCCCTCTCCTCTTGCGGGGACGACAATCCAAGATATTCCCCTCCCCTTGCGGGAGGGGTAAGGGGAGGGGGTAAAGAGAAGATCAGAGTCTGCCCCATACTTGATACCGGGGTGGCGGTGGAAAAGTTCAACCCCATCATTCTTTGTTCAGTGCTCGATATTTTTGAAAATTACATTCCTTATGTAAAAAATGAAAACCATTAAAAAATTACTGATCACATCATTCCTGACTTTGATGTTCGCACCTTTCTCGGGAACCTTCTTGCAGGCTGAAACCGACTCGAAAGATGAACCCGAAACGATGATCACTGAAGCGGAAAGCGAAGAAGAGGGAAAAAAGAAAATTGGTTTTGAGTGGGAATTTGAACTTGATCCCTACTACACCTATGTCGATCTTATCGGAAGCCTTACGGATCAACCCATCCCTGATGCGGGTGAACAATCCGAGCTTGAGATCTATCGTGACCTCTTTTTAAGCTCCTATTGGCCCCGCTTTTTTATCCTGGAGGCAAGTGTTTATCCCCTGCCCTGCCTGGGTGTGGTTTTAAAAAAGAATACCCAAGAGTTTTATGAAGACGCGGCTTTCTCCGGTGATGTTAATCTGCTTAAGGCGATTACCGCCGGGTTTGAAGAACCATGGGCCTTTTCCTTGGTGCTTGGGGATGTGATCACATTCACCAAGCCCGGTGAGAAAAAGAGAAAAGAAGGCAACTATGGCTTCCTGGGTTATCTGGCCAGTGTCGGTAACTACCATATCAAGGATAACGAGCTGATTCGGGACGATTGGCTGGAGGTGGAGTGGAAGATCAAAGGGGATCGAGAATATGAAGATCAAAAACTGAACTGGAGTTTTCGACTCGGCGGCAAATTCCACGACAATCCCGATATCACGGATGTCTATTATATGGGTATCCGGAGGAGCCGATTGGATTATGAGGCCTCTGCCACATCCATTCTCAAAAACAGCGGGATTGAGTACAAGATGGACGTGGATTCTGAAACCTTTGAATTTGTGAAACATTCATTTCAGGTGGACAAAAAATGGCCTTTTAAAGAAAAAAAAGTAGCCTTAACCGTGGTCCTGGGCCTCATATGGGAATCCAATAAAAAATACAAAGGCTCCCTCAGGGAAGATGAAGTGGATAACTTCCAGATCATGATCCGCCCGAATATTGAGTTTTGATCTAGGGGGACGTCTAGGGGGACGTCCATGAAATAATAACTTGACAAAGAAACCCCTTCTTTTATAACATTTCCACATGCCTCGACAAGCCCGTATAGACACGCCAGGCGCCCTGCATCATATCATGGTGAGGGGGATAGAACGCCGAAAGATATTTAGAGACTATAAAGATAAAGATCATTTTGTCGATCGTCTGGGTGATATCCTTAAACATACATCCACGTCCTGTTATGCCTGGTCTCTACTGCCAAATCACGTTCATCTTCTCCTAAGAACCGGAGATTATCCAATCGCAGCGGTTATGCGACGACTTTTAACAGGATATGCCGTTACCTTTAACCGGCGTTACAAACGTCATGGCCAGCTTTTTCAAAATCGATACAAATCCATTCTTTGTCAGGAAGATCCATATTTTCTTGAATTGGTCCGGTATATTCATTTAAATCCATTAAGGGCAAAAGTGGTTGAAAGTTATTCCAACCTGGGTAAACATAAATATTGTGGTCATGGTGTGATTCTTGGGAACAAAAAAAACGACTGGCAGGATGTGAAATATGTGCTCGCGTTTTTCAGCAGGAAAAAGAAGATTGCTCAAAAGAGATATGAGGAATATGTTTTGGAAGGGATTGAAAAAGGACGACGGCCTGATCTTGTGGGGGGTGGTCTTATCAGGAGCCTGGGAGGATGGGCGGAAGCAAGAAAATTGAGGAAAGATGAAAGACGGCTTAAAGGGGATGAGCGGATCCTTGGGGATACCCAGTTTGTTCTGGATACCCTTAAAGAGTCGGGAGAGCGGTTTGAGAGAAAATTTGAGCTAAGATCAAAAGGGTATAATCTGGATACTTTGGCTAAACGTGTTGAAGAGATATTCGGCATGGAGCCGGGGGAAATATATTCGCAAGGTAAATACAAACGGCTTATTAAACCAAGGAGTGTGTTTTGTTACTGGTCCGTGCGCGAACTGGATGAAACGGCGACCTCACTGGCAAAACGATTAGGTCTCACCCAATCCGGTGTCAGTAAGTCCGTGTCAAGAGGTGAAAGGATTGTAAAAAATATGAACCTTACATTGCCGGAAAGCTGAAGTTATTATTTCATCGACATCCCCCCTAGACCTTCGGCAATCGCCTTACATAAACATGCCCATCCGAGGGATTTAAAAATTTGTTGAGTTAATACCTGAATCTTACACCAATCATCTGCTGCGGCTTGAAGTGCCTTGACTATAAAGCTTGTTTCGTGATTTTGATCCTCACCATATAGATAATATGCCTGCGGGTCAAAATCACTCCAAATTCGCTTTATAGTCAGGCCTTCGGGGCCTCGCTACGATAATTGGTGCAAGATTCAGGTATTAAAAAGGAGCCGGAATGAATATTTCATCAGTAAAATTGGCCTATTTTTCCCCTACAAAAACCACACAAAAAATATTGGAGGCTATTGCACAGGGGGTGGAGTACAATGATGTCGGGCACATTGATTTAACGCCGCCAGATTCCAGAACAAGGACCTTTGAAGATTTTAACCAGGATTTGGTGATCATCGGGGCGCCGGTATATGGTGGACGCCTGGCCGGCGAGGCCGTCAAGCGGATCTCGATGCTAAAAGGACATTATACACCTGCTGTTGTGGTGGTGTTATACGGGAACAGGGAATACGAGGATGCCCTTTTGGAGCTAAAGGACCTGGCCATAAAATTGGGTTTTGTTCCCGTTGCCGGCGGCGCCTTTATCGGTGAGCACTCATATACCAAGCCGGAATTCCCTCTATCGGCCGGCCGGCCCCATTCCCAGGACCTTGAAAAGGCAATGGGCTTTGGCAAAGCGATTCGGCGGAAAATGGATGCCATAAAAGACATTAAGAGCCAAGATCCCATAGATGTTCCCGGGCATTTCCCATACAAGGACCATAAGCCTTCATCAAACGAGAGCGCCAGCACCTTGGAAGATATTTGTATTGCCTGCGGTACCTGTGCGGCTATCTGCCCCACGGCGGCCATTATGATCAATGAACGGGTGGAAACGGACTCAACCCTCTGTATCCGATGCTGCGCCTGCGTGAAAAGCTGCCCCACCCAGGCTCGCGTTATGGAATCATCCAGGATAGACAAGATTGTAAAATGGCTGAGTGAGAATTACAGCGTTCCTAAGCAGCCTGAAACATTTATTTAGTGTCCATCCATAAACCAATGTTGACGAACTCGTAAAAAGCCGTCACCCCGGTCCTGTATCAAGTACAGGATAGACTGCAGCCGGGGTCCAGAGTCCATGTAACTATTTGAAAAGACTGGATTCCGGTCTTCACCTGTCTGCGTGCGGGCACGCACAGGCAGGCCGGAATGATAAAAACAGGTGTTTTCCGACTTTTTACGAGATCATCAATGTTTATGGATTTGGGCGATCAGCTACCAGTATTCAGCAGTCAGACGAGAACTGATTTCCGACCGCCTTTTAAGACCACTTTTTGAGATATTCTTTCAAGTGAAGTTTTCGTAGCGTGTTGGCTGAACCCATGTAGCGCACCTTTCCAAAGACCGCCCGTTCTGGGCCCCAGGCTCGGTCATAGCGACCCAAGGTCCAGAAGATGCCGCTGTATGAATTGGGATCCCTGCCGTCCAGTGCATATTTGTTGTTGAGTTCGATCATGGTGTCCAGGGCCTCCCGGGGGCTCGTGGACCAGTGGAGTATCTTTTTTCCCCAGAGCATTCGCAGGTAGTTTGGGATGCGGCCTTCCTGGATAAGCTGTGTTTGAGCGGCGTTCCAGAGGGGATCATGGGTCCGGGCCTTTTCCAATGGATCCATCGCATAAAGGTAGGGGCGTTTGTCCGTCTCATGCTTGGCTAGTGTCGCCCGGGCCCACTGGGGCAGGGATTCATACTGGTCATAATCCGACCTCGACTGGCACATGTTAAAACCCAGTTCCCGCCAGGTGACAATCTGATCCAAAAACGCCTCGGCCGTGGCATCCATGCCCCACCAACCGTTTCGGCCGCCATTGGCCTTGTCCGAAAGGTGCTCCAAAGACCAACCGCAAGAGACGATGAGTTGGTGAAATATCTCATGGGTGGAGATGTGTCCGAAATGAAGGTAGGGCGACAGCCCGCTCGTAGCCTCTTCTTGAGGTTGGTTGCGGTCATCGATATAGCGTTGGAGCCGTTCTTTAAGAAAGCGTTTCAGGTTCCTTTTCGCCTCCTCTGGACCACCCGCGATAGGCGCAACTCCTACCTGGTGATCAAAGGGCAGGGAACCAAGAAATGTATGTTTACGGTCCAGCTGTTTCTCAGCGGCAATGGGCCAGTGGTTCATGACTTCCGCGGGCAGGGCGCGAAGGGTTTTCAATGGGACGCGTCTCAAGGGATCCGGTTTGGGTCTTTCGGCCAGGTGATCGGGGAGGTGTCTTTGCAAAAAGCGTCTAAAGGCATAGGCCGTGGGAAAAGCCTGATCCGCGACACCCATGGGCAGAAGACCGTTTGAATCGATTTGCTCCATCAAGATAGGGATCTTTTTCGCTGCAGCAGCCCTCATGCGTGGCAAAAAAAAGGCCGGAAAATCATCCGTGACCACGACACAGGCCTCTTTTGCAAGGGTGGCGAGCAGGCCCCTTCCTGCCCCTGATGCCTTTTCCACATAAGGATAATAGGTCACAGGCCGGTTTTTAAAATGCTTAACATGGTCCGCCATGCCGTCCAGGATGAAGCTATGCATGCGTTCACTGGCCCAGGGATAGTCTAAGCGCAAGGCATCCAGGATGACCAGGGGTTTGTCCAGGTCCCTGGCCCAGTCCACGGCCCGGTCCAGGGAATAGTTCCATCCGGGTCGCCGGTTGGCGATCATCCAGTAGAGGACAAAATTGCCCCCTGGATTGATGGGGGCGCTATTGGCCCTTCGGATACGAATGTCCGGGATGGATTTGAATGATGAATTCATGGATTACCATCATATAAAATAGCTATAGCCGGTTAAAAAATCTTGAGATCACCCTCAAACAGATTGATCGATGATCAGGATCTTCGAACCCTGGACACTTTGATCACTTTATCCCAACTGGTTGGGAAAAGAACCTTATAAATTAAACATTAGACCATTTCAACCTTTTCATGATATGGGTGATATTCACGGTTCGTCGTGCTGAAGAGCCACTGGATTCCGGCCTTGGATCCTTTGTTCTAATGACCCCTGGACTTGAGATATCATTTCGGCCCCCGCATCCAGCGCGGGGTAAACTCCGGGAGTAATCTTTAAACATAAGAGGCTTGCGAGACGAGATTTTTCGGCTGCCCCCTCGGAATGACATTCCGGCACATGTTCTTTCGTCGGAATGAGGGTTAAGATGAATTGGTGTTACCCCTTATAGAGGGGATTAAGTCAAGGCCCCGTCCTCTGGCCGGGGATATTCACACGAGTGGTATGATATTTTGGTGGAGGATGTTGGTTATGATCATTTCTAAAAAGTATAACACGGATGTTCTTGTGGTCGGCGGCGGCGTGGCGGGCGTGTCGGCCGCCTTGACGGCTGCGCGCGCGGGTGTCAGGACGTTGCTGCTGGAAAGCCACATCTCGCTTGGCGGTCTTGCGACAAACGGTTATATATCGGGAGTGGCGGGCATGGTCGAGGGAAACTGTAAAGAATGGTTGGAAAGAATTGATGCTGAAGGGTATCTATTTGATCGCCCTCACCTCCCCACCTTTGATCCTGAGAGGGCCAAACTCATCCTTGAGCACATGCTCTTAGAGGCCGGTGTAAAGATACTCTATGGCACCTATGCCATAGACACCATGGTTGAAAATAACAACATCAAAGAGGTCATTTGCCACTCTAAATCCGGTAGGATGGCGATAGCCGCAAGGATCGTTATCGATACCACCGGAGATGCGGATGTGTCCGCCTTTGCCGGCGTACCCTATGAAGTGGGGAGCCCGGAATTTGCCGGGCTGAACATGTCCACAACGCTGGCTTTCAGAATGGCCAACGTGAACATGACCCAATATGACGAGGCCGTCAAGGCATGGATGGCCAAGGAAACGGCAGATAACACGATACCGTCAAAAATGTCCTTGATCGAAGAACTCGCGGAAAAGGCCCTGGAAAATGGAGACCTGCCTTTTTTTATATTTCCGACGGCCTTGATCTATAAGGTGCCGGGAACACCCCATGATGATGCAGATGTTACCGTGATTACCACCCATAGTTTCCATACCCGTAATCTGGATGTGGAAGATCTGACCAGACAGGTGATTGAACAACGCCGACAGATCACCTGGATCGAAAAGTTCTTCAGAAAATATCTTGCGGGATTTGAAAGATCCAGGGTGTCAGGGTTGGCGTCTCAACACGGGGTTCGGGATTCACGTCGTATCATCGGGGAGTACATCCTGAAGGATGAGGATATTGCATGCGGCACCAAATTCGAAGATGGGATCGCCAGGTTCCCTGAATTTTATGACACCCATCATCCAACCAGCCCGAGGCTGGGATTCATGCGGCATATCCATTTAAAGGAACCCAAGGGGGCCGCGGTCTGCAGGCCCGCGCAATGCTCGGAAGAGATGCACCCATTCGGCAGGCCCGGGGGATATGAGGCCCGAAAAAATCCCGGAGAATATTGTGAAATACCATACCGGTCATTGGTTCCCCTGGGTATCGACAACCTTTTGGTGGCCGGTAGGTGCGTATCTGCGGAGTTTAACGCGGTAGCAGCGGTGCGCGTGATCGCGCCTTCCATGACCACCGGTCAGGCTGCCGGAGTCGCGGCTGCATTTTGCCTGAAGGATAACATTGTGCCAAGGAATCTTGATGGAACACTTGTCAGAAGGGCCATGATCGGGCAAGGCGTGCCTCTTGATAAAAAGCCGGACGGTTATTGGGCCTATTTAAGAGGGTTAAAGGGTGAGCATGTGGTTGTGCCCGGCGACTTCGTCGGCGTTATGACATCCGAGGGTTTTAAGCGCTAAATTTCTAAATAATGTGCATCGGATACCCCATCCAAAAGCAAAAAGGACAGGACCCTAACGCAGAGGATTTCGGCATCGGGTTTCTCCATCAAGCCCCGGAGGTGGGGATGCCTCCCAAGCAGTCTTGTTTGGATGCCCCGCCTCCGATCCTCATCCGCGATCGGTTCAAATACACCTGAAACTGTTAGTGCCCGGGTCTCCGGTCTCAGATCACCGGCATGTTCTTCCCGGGTATCGATCAACAGGCTGACCTGGGGATTTGCCGTTAGGTTTTTATATTTGGTGGTCTCCCGGCCAGTTGCCATATAAAACTCCCCACAATCATCATCCGTCACATAGGCCATGAGCGAGCAATGGGGTCTGTTATCGAAGGCCGTCGCCAGAACACACATATCTTTTTGTTTTATCAGGCCTTTCATCTTTTCGATCATGGGAAGTCTCCTCATAGGTGGTTTTATCATGATTTCTTAATACCCATTGCTCGCGATGGGGTTTCAGCAAGTTCCCTCTCCATGAGGGAGAGGGGCAGGGTGATTGATTTCCGTCATCAAAAAATATGGGATTCTCAAGTGAACTGGCCGAAAAATAACATACTTATTTACATTGTGGAAATGAATTTGTTTGCTGTTACAAGGGCGGGACTGCTTTGATTTCCATTATGTTTTTCAAGGCATTGATATCACTCTGACTTTTGCGCCGATATATCGACGCAAAAGTCAGCAAAAGGTGTTTGGATTAATAGCGGGGTCCGTAGATAGGCAAGGGCTTACCAACCTCTAAGGCACCCAGATCCGGGGCTTCCCCCGTGAAATCATCGTTGATATTGGGAAGAATGCACCCCGCATCAACCGCCGCCGACTCCGGTTTAAGCTCAAAATTCAGGAGGTCGGCATCATAGATTTTGGAGCGGTCATTCGGATCGGGTGGGGTCACATCCCCAAAAATACCATAATCGATGAGTATGCTGTGCTCATCCTGACCCGTGGCCTCACTATATTCCTCAAGAGTGGCATAACGGCGAACCTCTCTTGGATTGGCATAGTCCTTCAAGATATCAAATGGAGGAGAGTTCCAGCCAAATGAATAGGCCGCATCCGGATCCGCAAAGAAGCCGTTGTAATCCGAGGTGGTATAGTTGGTAAAGGTGTCCACGGAAAAAATGGTTTGGTCAGGTATCCAATCCAGAATAAGGTTGTTTCGAAAATGGTAGTTCGAACCTGAGCCTGCACTTACCCTTGCCGTGGCGGTATTGTGAAAATAGAGCGAACCCGAGGGGTTGCTTTGATGCTTCACGAAACCTCCTGAGGGACCATGATAGATAATATTCCGGATGAAATAGGCCGGACCGCCGTAAAGCGTTTGGGAACTCAGGGCCTGTGCGGCTCCATCCATGCAGAAATTGCGCAACACCCGGATGTTATACATGGTGCCGTCTGCTTCAATGGCGTTGTCGTGAATATTTTGAATGAAGTTGTTATACATATCATTGGCCCTGAACATGCTGTCCTGCACTAGCACTTCCTTCACCGGATAGATATCCGGGTGCCCATAGGCGGGATAGCCCTCCGGCACACCATAGGTGGCATGACATATCCCATTATGAAAATGCGCCACATAATTGTGGCAGATCACATGGCCTTCTCCGGCTAATTTGATGGCATATTCGGAGAGGCATTTTTCATAAGGGTAGAAACCGCCTCCGTAAGGATTTGTCCAACCGTGGATCTGATTCTGGTCATGTCGACCGATGAATATATTATCAGCGATGTAGAAATCCTTAGAGCCCGACCATTCACAGTGAACCCCCTTGTCAACGTTCTCGATACGGCAATTCTTGACCGTCAGTCCATTGGAGCCGATAATCCTTTTTTGGCCAACCCAAAATGCGACATCGGTGTTTCGGACGGTCAAGCCTTCAAAATAATGATAATCGGCCGCCATGAGATTGAAGAGATTGAAGTTGCCGTTTCCGTCAAAAATAACCTCCCCATCTCCAGCAGCCTTTATCACGATGGGTTTATCAGCGGTTCCGCTCTGCGTCAGGAAATAGGTCCCCGAGAATTTTGCGCCCTGACCATGTCCCCAGAGGTCCGCGCCATAAAAGGTCCAATCTTCTTTATATTCACCCGCATGGACCAGAATGGTATCTCCCGGCTGCACGCGGGGTGGCGCCAGATTCCACCAGTCCGCAGTACATCCGCCCCCTGCGTAATAGGCCAGCATGAGGTTGACGAAATTGGGTTCTTCCTTGGGGCCGTCATAATCCCATGGGTATACATGGTAAACATTTCCGCCTTCGTATGGTTGCGGCTCAGGCCGGGTTCGTACTGCAACCATTTTCTTGGCCTTCCCCTGGATACCATCCGGATCCGACATGACAAATTTACAGATATATTCCGTGTCCGGCTCCAGGTCCATGATACTGCCGGCAAATAGATTGGGTGTTATATAGTCGATCCAATTGACGGAAAATGAATTGATACATTCTTCATTTTGAATGCGTAAAAGGGGCATCGCTTCTTTCCACCGAGCATCTCCCTTTTCCCGGTACCATACATTCACTGTAGCGTTGTGGTTTTCATCTCCCTGGATATACCATTCAAAGCCAAGGCAAATGAGTGTTGGATGCTCCACCACAAACTTCTCCGGCTTGACCGCATTCCATCCATCTTGATGATTTTCCCATTTATCTTCCTTTGCAAATGATGGGTTTGTAAAAAAGACGAACAGCACGAAAAACAACAGGGATACAAGACCAATTATTAGACCAAATTGTTTTTTTTCTTTCATGGGATACACTCCTTTTCGATGTATTGGTGAGTTTTTAAAAACATGTGAACTTCCCTGGTACACGAGTGGTGTACTGCGCCTGCCTTCATTACCGGTTTTTCACCTCCCTTCTTTCTGTGTTGCCATAAAATCAGATATGGGAATGCCTAATTCCGCCATATCTTTAGATGTCTCATCATAAAATCTCGGTGCGCCTGAAAAGAAAAAATAGGGCCTCGTTTGTAAAAAAGGGTTCAATATTCTTTAGCGGCGACTTTAAAGATTGATCATCCTTCGATTCTTGGCTTTGAAGGCATATCGGAACCAGTTGAATCGGAGTTGCTATACTGGAAGGATCCCTCTTTTGGCCGGTCGATGTTTCCCGGATTTTCAGAATACGCCGCACGAGCACGTTCCATGTGATCACAAGTAATCTTTTCCGGGATGCCATGCGTAGATAGAATGATAATCAAGCCAAATAGCCGCCGGGTGTGCTGATTTGGTGAAAACGTGTCAGTAATGTTGATGGTGAAGAACTCTTGTAATGGTCATTGAGACCGGATGAAAACAACAAGCAGTAAAAATCTTGATGCCACAGGGAAAAGGTTCGTTATCCTGTCTATTCAAGGTTATATGGTCGAACCGGGCAGCTTTTGGTGGCTGGAGCCGGTGTGTGCTAAGACTTTCAGGAGCTAATGTTGACAGTCTCGTAAAAAGTCGTCACCCCGGTCCTGTATCAAGTACGGGATAGACTGCGGCCGGGGTCCAGAGCCTATGTAACTATTTGAAAAGACTAGATTCCGGTCTTCACTGGAATGATCAAAATAGGTGTTTTTCGACTTTTTACGAAACCATCAATATTGAAATTACTTACACCGTGGCTTGAATAAGTCAAGTTAATAGTTCTTATAATGGACATTATAGGGACTTATAAAGATTTGGTCATGGAGAAACAACTAGGTGAGGTTTTATCCCCACAGTTATCATCCATCACATAGGCTATATGGGCGCGCATGACTCTACGAAGGCCCCAACCATATCCGGATATGGTTAGGGCCTATCGAAGATTTATTTCGCTGTGTTGTAGATTTCATGGAACTTGGGACAATCGGCTAGCGGGACCTTCTTGCTGAGATCCTTATCCTTCAGGCCCGGATAATCAGGTCCATAGCGATAAGACCTGTGGATCGTATTCGGCATACCCATAGGTCTGGGGCTGTCTTCAAAGTAGCATACCGTTTTATCCGTGCCAACAATGGGGCTCACAAAATCCCATACCAACTTTTTATCCTTTGTCACCTCAAAGACGTGCCCGCTTTGGGTCGACGTAATAAGGGTATTACCGTTAGGCAGCCGCTGACAAGAACCCTGACGATATGCGTAAAAGCTGTTGGGCATGTTGGTCTTATATTGCCAAACGATTTCATTCGTCGTCATGTCCACTTCCACTACTGCCGATCGGTTCCCTTCGGGACGTTCCGATCCGTTATCAAAGACCAGGAATCGACCCTTTCCAAGGTATGAGGCATTGTGTGATCCAAAGACCTTCTGATCACCGTTATCAAACCACGAAGGCTTTCTCCCCTGGCCATAGGCACTGGGATTGCCCCAACGATATTCCATCTGACCGGTCTTGTGATTAATCAGATAAAACTCACTAAAATTCCTGGAGTTCAGAAGAACATGGTCGGACTCAGGGATATATTCACTGGTATTAAAATGTGTCCAGTCAAAATCGCCATAGAGTTTCCCCACCGCTTTTGGCAGGTAATAGTTAATATCAAATTGGTGAGGGCCTGTCCCAATGTGATCCCAGACGTGCCATTCCCATACCGTGTTTCCCGCTTTATCAACCTCTCGGACAAAATCCACCCAGAACCCGGTATGATTATTCCCTCTCTCATAAATGGACGGGGGAATCGACTTGGGATCGCGGCCCCTGGCTATGGCTTCGTCGATCGTTTTCATTTCCCAACCCAGGATCAGGGTGTTCCCGTTGGGCATCCGGTCAAAGCAATGATGTTGTATCTCCGTTTTTGTAAGCATCTTGTATTCCCACACAAGGTTCCCATTCCAATCGAACTCCTGGACACCCCCTGCGGATCCTCCGACACTTACGGGTGATTTACCATAATTGGCGCCTCGCAGGAGGTTACCGTTCGGCAGAAGCATTGCAAAATATCCGGGTGTGTAGTCCGCTTTCCAGGTATGGACCACATTACCTTCCATATCTATGAGATATGTAATTTTACTTGGCAAGGGTGCAAACAGTGTATATCCACCATAGGATTTCTCCTTATCATATTTGAGAACACCTGACGGACCGACTACGGCTTCATAAGCAAAAGCTGAGCCAGAGCATACCATCATAAAAAGAACAACGAATAACAGACTTACTATTTTTTTCATCTTTTCCTCCTATTTTGGAATAACCCATGAATGTTTCATCTCTGATGACACTGGTATGAATGACGCCGCTCACCCCCTTTCCCTTTCAAATTCAGGTCATTAAAGATTTTCTTATATCCGAGTTCCAGCCAACGGGAGTATGACTCCAATGAACTTGGCCCCTTGAATCGGACTACCCGCGCTCAAATTTGATGGTCTCGTAAAAAGTCGGAAAATATGCATTTCTGTCATTCCGGCGAAGGCCGGAATCCAGTCTTTTCAGATAGTTACATGGACTCTGGACCCCGGCCTTCGCCGGGGTGACGACTTTTT
>JAFGGA010000185.1 GCA_016930835.1 Deltaproteobacteria bacterium | reverse complement strand
TCACACCATTTGTCAGGATGTCATGGAACGGCCATTCGACAAGCTCATGGCCCTGAGCCAAGTCGAAGGGCACCGAAATATTGCAAGAGCATCCCGGGCAGCCCCACAGAGCATGGCTGATCAAGCGCTGTTTGCTCTTTGTGCCTGTCCTCAATTCCATTCGTCGCAGCGATGGGGGCGGGAAAAAGGCACTGTCGGCTTTTGGGTGTGAACCTGAAAAGAGATCCCCGTACCCCCGAAAACCGTTTTTGGACAAGCATGAGCCTGTATATATCATGCAGTTAGTCTGAGAAAGAGGGTTACAAGCCCTAAATAGATAAGCAGACTCAATACATCATTGGATGTGGTCACGAACGGGCCGGTTGCCAAAGCTGGATCAATTTGAAAACGCTTCAGAGCCAATGGAACGCCTGCACCGATAAAACCAGATGACAGCACGATCATGATTAACGAAAGGGCTACCACCGCTCCCAGCCAAAAATCCATCAGCCACACACCCACAATTATACCCAGCAAGATGCCGCAAACCATGCCGTTTATCAAGGCGACCTTCATTTCCATAAAAAGCCTTTTCCCGATATTCACAAGACTGATATCCCCGGTTGCCAGCCCCCTCACGGCGACGGTTGCAGCCTGGGTCCCCGTATTTCCGCCCAAGGCCATAATAACCGGAAAGAAAAAAGACAAGGCGATAATCCTTTCCAATGAAGATTCAAACTGGTTGATGACGAAGGCTGCCAAGATCCCCCCAAAAAGGCCGACAATCAACCAGGGCAAACGTGCCCGGGAGATCTTTAATGGCGATTCCTCGGCAATTTCCTGATGAATCACGCCTGCCATCAGCGAGATATCCTCATCGGCCTCCTCTTCCACCACATCAAGGATATCATCATGTGTAATCCGGCCCACCAATCTATTATGATCATCCACGACAGGAAGTGAGACCAGATCATATTTTTTGACTATGTGGTAGACCTCTTCCTGGTCCTTATGGACATTAACGGAGATCACCTCCGGGTTCATAATTTCTCGTATAATGGTCTGTGGAGGTTCTAAAACCAGATCCTTTAGAGATACAACCCCCGCCAATCTACCGAAATCATCTACGACCCAAAGGTAATAAAGATTTTCGACCTCATCCCGCTTTTCCCGGATAGTATTGATGGCCTCTTCAATAGTCATTCGAGATTTTACCGATACAAACTCCAAGGCCATGATACCGCCGGCAGTGTCTTCTCCATAGGGAAGCAGCTTTTCAAGCTCTTGGGATACATCATCCTTGAGGATCTCAATGATCTCCCTGGCCCTCTCGGCAGGAAGATCCCCCACGAGATCCGCAGCATCATCCGAATCAAGCTCCTGGACAATCTCCGTGATGACCTTATTATCAAGATCGCTGATAATACTTCCCTGAACAGGTGGCTCGATCTCTATCAAGACCTCTCCCGCTCCCTCCGGTTCAAGGATGTCAAAAAGATAAAGGCGTTCCTCGGGATTGAGATGTTCAACCAGATCGGCCACATCCGCGGCACGCATGCCGTCAATCAGGTTTTTCAGGGAACGACTGTTCTGTTCCTTGATAGATGCTTTGACATCCTCCAGCAGTTTTTCACTGATAACATGGGTTTCTACATTAGCCACGGGAGTCTCCCTAAAAATGACAAGTGACAATGAAAGAATGTTTCTTCAATAACACTAGGGCAAAAAGCCAAAAATTTCAATGTGCAAAACGGCCTACCAACAGTATCATAGTAGACTTCGGATAATTTGTCTGAAAAAATAATTAAATTGCCGTTTTCAGACGGGCACAGCCCTACCAAGGCCAAATTTTTTCCAGATACTGAAGGGCCGGAGGCAGGTCCTCTTCCTTGTGCGGCTCCAATGTAATAATGGGCGGTTCAGTCCGCTTATCTTTCAGATATTGAAACAGCATTGAAAAATCTATACAACCTTTGCCCAAGGCCAAATGCTCATCTTCCACGCCATGGTTATCATGCAGATGCAATTGTTCAATGTCATCACCCATTACTTCAAGCCACTCGGAAAGGCCTGTGCTGCTAAACGCGGTCACATGCCCCACATCCAAACAGAAGCCTACCCCCTTATCTTTTAGCCCTTCAATGAGTTCCTTGCATTCATGTGGATTGCGTTCATAAACGTTCTCCAACATGAGCTTGGTTCCCTGATCACGGATCTCCTCGGCAAACCACTTCCATATCTCATTGCCTTTTTGTATCCAGAGATCCTTCAAAAAACCATATCGTTTATGGTCATAACCCGTGTGACCTACAATACTCTTGGGTTTGAATAAAGGGACCAATCGGATTACCTGTTCAAACCGATCCTTGGCGACGGCCCGCACCGCATCATCTGGCGAACCTGGAGCAAGATCCATAAAAGGGGCATGTATGGTTATCTTGAGTCCATTCGCATGAATCATGTCGGCAATTTTCTTGAAATCGGAAATAGAAAACCGATCCAGGGCGACAGCATCAATGCCTATCTCCGGGTTCATCCGTGCCGCAATGAATTTGTGAAGATATGATTCATGCAACATGGTAAATGGAATGTTGACATGTACATGGTTAATCATTCGATTCATAATAGATTTCCCCATTTGACAAGATCCGGCAATCTCATTATATACTGATGTTGCGATCATTTCAAAATCATCACCTTGAAATGGTTAGGACATTCATCCTTTTTCCTGAGGTAAGTTATGAAGCAACAGCTCCTTGCAGTTATTTTGTCCGCCTTGGTGGTGCCCGGTCTCGGACAGGTCATTAACCGTCAAATCAAAAAAGGCATCATCCTCATGATTGTTGTCTTTATACTCTTTATTGCTGGGACTGTCCAGTTGGCAATATTACTGACGTCTTCTATTCAAAAAGAGCGAATTCTTAATCCAATGGATACCGTGACGATCATTCAAAACCTTCGATACCAGGACCTTCCAGCCCTATGGATCGTGGTGATCATATTCGGTTTAGTCTGGCTTTATGCCGTGGTGGATGCCTTTTTAGGAGGAAGGAATAGAGGTGAGATATTACTTAATCGATGAAATCTCCAAAAAAGATATGGAAAAAATCAATATATTCTTGACTGATCACGCTGTACAATCTGAAATGGAAGGGCTGTTCTGGGTGCAAATCCCTGAGAGTCTGCTCGGCCCTGTCCAAACAATACATAGGGAGTGCCAGCCCTATCAATTTGCCGTTGAATTGGGAATGGATTGGCTAAAGGCCGAATTCTTTATCCGCAGCCAAGGTAATCTCAGGTGCACTTGTCCGGCCTATTGCACACATGAACAAGGCGAATTTATTCTCCAATACCTTGATAAGATGATTCAAACACTGGATATCAGGACCTAATGCCAAGTAATAAAAATCATAGATAATCAAAAGGCCGTCACCCCGGCGCCGGGGTCCAGAGCTATTAAAAACACTGGATTTCGGCAGGAAAGGCAAAAAGAACTCGAGTTATTTTCATGTTATTTACTCAAATAGGATTTTCCTGATCTCCTCTTTTATGATATCTGACGGCCCTTTATTCCCTAAAAGCCCCACCCTGATATTGACCTCCGTCTCTTCGGAGGATTTATACTTCAAAGAAATGGTCACTGTCTTGTTATCCGCCTGCTTGGCGACAATCTTGGCGGATGTAAGATCATGCTCCTTTTTCTTGATTTGCATCTTCAAGTTATCCACTGCTTTTAATGTGGCCTCCCATGTATCAATATATGGGGCCTCATATACCACGGTCAACACGCCCTGATAATACTTATAACTCCCGATGCCCGCGACCGTGCCCGCGAAAAAAACAACCGGCACACAGCTTGTAAGGAACAGCACAACGGCGATGAGGGATATATACCGCATTTTCAACATTATCATCTCTCCTCTCAAATATTGACGGTCTCGTAAAAAGTCAAAAAATACGCGTTTTGGTCATTCCGGCCTGCCTGTGCGTGTCCGCACGCAGACAGGCGAAGGCCGAAATCCAGTCTTTTCAAATAGTTATATTGGCTCTGGACCCCGGCCGCAGTCTATCCGGTACTCGATATGGGACCGGGGTGACGACGTTTTACGAGATTGTTAACTATTGGATATGAGAACTTTCTAACGATAAAGTTGGAATGTGTCAACTGAATATAAAGGATTATGGAGGATCATGGCGGAGCCATGAGTCGATCGTTCTATTTCTTGGATGGAGGTCACCTATGATGATGGCTCCGAATCAACCCTATTTTTTAGACCTTTAAGCCTTTTCGGAGCCAGATAGGTATAGATTACAGGAATAACCAGAAGGGTCAATAATGTACTTGCCATAAGCCCGCCGATGACCGACCGGGCCATGGGAGCCCAGGCTTCAGCGCCGGAGCCCAGGCCAAGGGAAAGAGGAAAAAGTGCGAGAATGGTGGTCAAGGCGGTCATGAGGATGGGCCTGAGCCTTGTCCGTCCCCCTACCATGACCGCTTCCCGGAGGGCGAAACCACCTTCTCGAAGCTGGTTGATATAATCCACCAGTACAATGGAATTATTCACGACAATACCTGCAAGCATGATGATACCGATAAAGGCCACCACACTCAACGTGGTGCCTGTGATAAAGAGTAAACCGATGACGCCAACAATGGCAAGTGGAATGGTCAGAAAAATAATAAAAGGCGCGATAAAAGACTCGAAAAGAGATGCCATTACCATATAAACAATAAAAGCTGCGCCTATAAATGCAACCACCAACCATTTAAAGGATGTAATCATATCCTGGGCAGAACCGCCGATTTCATAACTATACCCAGGCGGAAGCGTGACGCCCTTGAGTTTCGCCTCTACATCCCGTGTGACTTCACCCAAATTCCTTCCGCTTACAGTCACGGATATATTGACCACCCTTTGTTGATCTCGTCTTAAAATACTGGTGGGGGAAAGGCCTCGACGAAACTCGGCGATACTGGAAAGGGGAATCTGATTGCCACCCTGTGTGGTCACGAATAGCTTTTGAAGGACATCAGTATTCTCACGGTATTTCGGGTCCAATTGAACAAGAATACCGTATTCTTCCCCTTGATCTCTAAAAATGGTGGCGCGTGTCCCTTTAATATAGGTTGAGACGGCATTGGCGACCTGGCTGATGTTCAGTCCCAGATCTGATATCCGGTCCCTATCGGGAATGATCTGGATTTCCGGCATCCCCTCTTCAAGACTGGTGGTAATATCAAAAGCACCGGGGATTTCTTTAAGATCCTGTTTGATTCTTGCGGAGAGGGCCTTGGATGTATCCAAATCATCACCAAACAAATATAGAATGAGATCTCCCTCTTCACCGAAGGTACCTCCTTGCGTAATGGAATACGTTAATCCCGGTATCTGATCCAATTCCTTTCTTAGGGCGGACTCGATCTCCATCTGGCCTCGTTTTCTCTCTTCCCTTTCCGTCAAGTTCACACGAATGGTCCCTGCGTAAGACCCCTTTTCAAATGCGCCAAATGCCTCCCCCACGCCGATCTGGGAATTTTGATTTTTCAATTCAGGGATCGTATCATGAATAATGTTTTCGATATGTTTAAAGGTCTCTTCCGTGGACGTTAGGCTTGTACCAGGGGCACGCTCCAACTGGATTTCAAAACTGCCCTGATCCATATGGGGAAAGAAGTCCGTACCCAAGCTGGGAATAAGGGCCAATGATCCGAAAAAAACAGCCAGGGCAATACCCAAGGTGGTCTTTCTGCGATTCAAACAACCATTTAATAATGAGGTATATCCAACACTGAGATGTTGGAGACCAGAATCAATGAGAATGGAAAGCTTTCTTAAAATTCCAAGTCGAGCGCGGCCTTCCACATGCAGGAACCTTGAAGCAAGAAGAGGGATCAGCGTTAGGGAAACCAGCAAGGCACAAAAAAGAGAAAAGCAGATCGTAAGGGCCATATCATTAAACATGACGCCGGCGATGCCCGGTACGAACAGGACCGGGAAAAAGACCGATATAGTGGGTCAGGGTTGAGGCAACAATGGCCATGGCCACCTCTCTAGTACCTGAATCAGCGCTTTCAATGATCTCATGACCCTCATTTCGATATCGAAATATATTTTCAAGCACTACAATGGAATTATCCACCAGCATGCCCACGGCAAGGGCCAGACCTGCCATGGACATCATGTTGAGGGTGAGCCCCGCCAGATCCAGGACCGAAAATGTCACGATGATGGAGATGGGGATGGAAAGCGCGGCAATAATGGATGCCCTGAGGTTATGCAGAAAAAAAAGTAGCACCAACCCGGCCAGAAAAAAGGCCTGAACCGCTGTACTGCTGAGATTCCGCATGGATTTTTTGATAAAATCAGCCTGATTGAAGATCACACCGATCTTTACACCTTCGGGCGCCCTGCTGATAATATCCGGCAAGGCCTTCATGACCCGGTCGGCCACCTGGACGGTATTGGCCGTTGAATTTTTGGACACCAGAAGGAGAACGCCTGGTTTTTGATTGTTCCGCACAACCTGGGTTATGGTCTCGTATGTATCCAGAACCGCGGCCACATTCTTGATATATATGGGCGAGCCTTGACGATATCCGATAACCGTGTTGGCGATGTCTTCAACCGATGCAAATTCACTCAGGGTCCGGATGCTGAATTCCGTCTCTGGTTCTTCAATCCTACCGCCCGGGACCTGGATATTTTCCCGACGCAACACCGAGACCAATGTATCTACTGAAAGATCATGCGCATGAAGCGCCAGAGGATCGATCTGGACCTGGATCTGGCGTTTAAGTCCCCCGGCCGTATCCGCTGAAGCCACACCTACCACGCGTTCTAAGGCCGGCTTGATTTGCCGTCTGCTGATCTCACGAAGTTCCGCCGGTCCCATGGGCCCGGAAACAGACATAAAAAGAATCGGCATCTTCTGAGGATCAAAGGCCACAATAATGGGTTCCTGGGCATCATCTGGCAGATATTCCCGAATAAGATCCACGTTATTGCGGATGTCCTTTTCAGCCTTGTCCAGATCGATTCCCCATTCGAACTCGGCCAGGATCAGGGAGGCCCCAAGCTTTGAGAGACTCCGAATGTGTTTGATATTTTCAACCGAGGCCACGGCCTCTTCAATGGGTTTTGAAACCAGGGTCTCCATGTCCGCTGGTGGAACGCCCGTGTAAGTGGTGATGATGGCAATGACCGGAAAGGAAACATCGGGGTAAAGATCGATTTTAAGACGCGCAAGGCCGAACAGGCCGAAGCCCACCACAAAAATGTATATCATGGTGAAGGTAATGGCCCGTTTGATGGCTAGGCTTGAAAGGCTCAATCCGAGACCCCCCCTTGTTCAACGACTTTAACCCTGTCTCCGTCTTTAAGTTTAAACAATCCCCGAGTTACAACCTTATCGCCGATCTTCACACCTTCTTTGATTTCCACAATTTCACCTGAGGTATGCCCGATTATCACCTCGCGTTTTTGAGCGGTCTCACCTTCCACTATGAAGATATAACCGGAAGGATTTTTATCATCATCTGTCAAATTGTTCAGATGGATGCCTTCGGAAAAAACGATCGCTTCTTTGGGCACCAATAGGGCATTGGTGTGGGGATCAATAAAAAATTTGACGGAGGCAAACATCCCGGGGCGAAGAATACGCCTTTTATTATCCAAAAGGATCTCAGCGGTAAACATACGGGTTTGAGGGTTGAGTGTCGGACTGATCCTCTCGATCTTACCCGTATACTCATGATCCCCATAAGCCGCGACCCGGACGTATGCGGAGAGTCCTTCTTTTAGATACTGAATTTGATTTTCCTGAAAAGAAATAACGACCTTGACTTGGTCCATCTGAACAATGGTAAATAAAGGCTTACCGGGCATGGCGAGGTCACCGGGTTCAAAAAACCGTTCGCTTATCGTGCCTTTGAATGGTGATGTGATCCGGGCATATGAAAGCCTGACTCGCGCGGACTCGACCGCTGCCTCGGCCTGACGGACCTGCGCCTGTAGAGCGTCCCTATCCTCTTTGGTGGCCCCTTCCTTCAGCATTTTCAGGCGCTCCTGGGCCGAACTCAAATCCGCTTTGGCAATAGTGTAAGCGATCTCGCTGGATTCAAATTGTCGCTCGGATATGGTGCCTCTTTCAATCATTTCTTTAGAACGATTAAAATTGCTTTCCGCTTCCTTCAAAGCGGCCTTGGCCTTTGTGACCAGATCCTCGGTTTGTGCGATCTCTTCCGGTCTTGCGCCTGTTTCCATTTGAGCCCATTTGGCCTTTATGACATCCAAGGCGGCTTTGGCCTGAGCAAACTGGGCCTCCAATTCTTCCGAATCCAAAAGGGCCATAACATCCCCTTTTTGAACCGAATCGCCAATCTCAACCATGATATCTTTGATCATGGCGGTGATCTGGGGATAGATCTTGACTTCTGCTTCCGCCGCTATACTTCCGGCAAATTCAACGACTTTTGCGATTTCTCCCTCACGAACCGGTACTACTTCCACAATGACCTTTGTTTCTTGTTCCAACTCGTTTCCTTTTTTTTGACATCCCGTAAAAAGGGACAAAAATAAGACAAAAGAAACAAATAAAATGATCTTAAATGAATATTTTTTATTCATTTTTATCCTATTATATAAATAGTTATCTAAGGTAAGCATGTTCCCTCAATCTACCAAAAGTTCCCAACAATAATCGGTACTCAGCAAAATAGAGATATTATTTTTTTTAGTCAAGTAAACAAGTTACCTATGGGATCATTCTAAGCGTAAGCACCCTAAAGTATTTTTCCGGATAGATAAAAATGATGGTCTCGTAAATTTCCAATTCAGAAATGAGCCATTTTTTACAAGATCAAGGGAATCAAAAGGTTGGACAGCGGCGTACATATAGTACGCCGCACAACCAACCTTGCAGATTGAAACTGAGCTTGCGAGAAAGGGCCATTTCTGGGTGGAAACTAAATAAGTTTTGCATATACATAGCAGTCATACCATTTTCCCGCGACGCGAAGCATCTCTCTCATGATCCCTTCTTTTTTATATCCACCTTTAATCGCAATTCGTTGACTCGCTTTATTTTCTTTTGCCATACGGATCTCGAGACGGTGCAGGTCCAATTCTTCTTGGATGAATTTCTCCAATTGGATCAACGCCTCTGTGGTGATACCTTTACCCCAATATCTCTCGTCAATAAAATATCCGATTTCCCCGAGATAGGGACGGGATGGTTCGATTCTCAATCCAATGGCGCCAACATGCTCACCATTCAAAATAATTGAGAAATTAAATTCCGTCTTATTATTACGCTTTTCGCGATTCAATCTTAAAAAATTTTTCTCTTCCTCAATGGACTTGGGTTTGGCCGGGAAGTAGGTAAAACTGGGGTTGGACAATATTTCAAAAAATCGCTTTGCGTCAGATACCCGTTGAGGTCTAAGCTCAATTTTCATAGCATTTTATCCCAGAAAAAAATTCATTCGTACCAGATCTCTTTTCACTATCCTAAAAATTTTTAGTTGATCACATATTGATAAAGATTTTCCCCTTCGGTCGGGATGACCGCCGGAGATGCCTCTTTTAAAAACCAAGAGAACTTAATTCCTTTTAAATTTCTTCATATCCTTTTTATGATAAAGGTCAAAAAATATAACGCTGTTATCCGGGATGATTTGACAATCTTTGCATTCTTTCTCTAATTTGCGATTTTCCTTACGGCACAACTCACACCAATAATAGATAATTCGATAATCCCGTTTTCCCACGTATTTTTTAAACCGACCATTGTAGATCCCATGCATTTTCCCATCCGCGTCATCGGGCTCTGTAAGTAATCTGTCAATGACATTTTGAATCCTTTGATAGCTTTTGGGATCAATATTTTTAATCTGATCAAGCTTTTTACTAAATAGCTCCGTTGGTTTATAGAGATGGACTTGATTCATCATGATCCTCATTCATATTGTTCATAGATGCACTAATCGGTATTAACATTTTTCTCTCAACGCTTACCGATGCGATTCGCCGGCAATCATCCCCTACGAGTTCGATATCCATGGATTTTTAAAAATTTTTATTTACCGTATTTGATAATTTGATATTTTTTCTTTATTTGTGTTCTGAACATTTCATGTTAGAATACACGACGAAAATATCCCAGTAAAGGACCAAAAACATGACCATACATGCATTGGCCGGTCAACCGGCCCCTAAATCCATGCTGATCAATGTCCCGGAAGTCATTGCTTCCTATTATACGAACGATATTCAAGGCCCTGTATCATTCGGCACGTCCGGACATCGAGGTTCTTCCCTTAAGGGGACCTTTAATGAAATGCATATTGCCGCGACGGCACAGGCCATCTGTGAGTATCGGACCTCAAAGGCCATAACCGGGCCGTTATATATGGGGTTTGATACACACGCTTTATCCGTCCCTGCATTCAGAACCGCCTTGGGGGTGTTTGCGGCCAATGATGTGCAGGTCATTATCCATAAGAATGATGAATTCACGCCTACACCGGTGATCTCCTTTTTCATCTTGGAACATAACAAACAGCAAAGCCAAGGGCTTGCGGATGGGGTGGTCATTACGCCCTCTCACAATCCGCCGCGAGACGGCGGTTTTAAATACAATCCGCCCAGCGGGGGCCCGGCGGATGTGGATGTGACCCAATGGGTCCAGGACAGGGCCAATCAATTCATCAATGGAAATAATAAAAGCGTTAAGCGCCTGCCGTTCCAAAAGGCCCGGCAGGCCGGCACCACCATTGAGCAGGATTTGATCACACCCTTTGTCAGTGCGCTTTCCCAGGTGGTGGATATGGATGCCATCAAAAATGCGGGCATCAAGATGGGGGTGGATCCCATGGGCGGGGCCGGCGTCCATTTCTGGACCCCCATTGTGGAACATTATGGTCTGGATCTGGAAATAGTGAACCCTGATATGGACCCGACCTTTGGATTCATGACCGTGGATTGGGATGGTGAGATCAGGATGGATTGCTCATCCCCATATGCCATGGCCGGACTGATTGCCATGAAAGATCAGTTTGATATTGCATGGGGAAATGACGCGGACGTGGACCGGCACGGTATTGTCTGTCCGGACGGTCTCATGAACCCGAACCATTATCTATCCGTGGCCATATGGTATCTCATGCAGAATCGACCCGCATGGGGCAAGGACCTTGCCGTGGGAAAAACCCTGGTCAGCAGCAGTATGATTGATAAGGTCGTGAAGGCATTTGATAAAAAATTATATGAAGTCCCGGTCGGGTTCAAGTGGTTCGTCAACGGCATGATCGATGGCTCCGTGGCCTTTGGCGGGGAAGAGAGCGCCGGGGCCTCTTTCCTGCGTCAGGATGGTACGACCTGGTCCACGGACAAGGATGGTTTCTGCATGACCCTATTGGCTGCCGAGATACTGGCCAAGACTGGGAAAACGCCTTCCGAGATCTATAAACAAATACTCATCCCGCAACATGGAGAACCCTATTATAAGCGATCTGACGGACCCATCACCGACAAACAAAAGGTAGCCCTGAAGGCCCTCACGCCGGATGCCGTTCAAACGCCTCAAATCGCCGGGATCCCCATTGCCGCAGTCATGACCAAGGCCCCGGGGAATGACGCCCCCATCGGTGGGGTGAAGGTATTACTCGAAGATAGCTCTTGGTTCGCCATACGACCTTCCGGGACAGAACCCAAGATGAAGGTCTATATCGAGAGTTTCGGCGGTGAGAAACTATGGCAAAAGATCTATGATGAAGCCCTTCCGCTTATATTCGGGAAAGACCTCTGAGAATCACGGGAATCCTCAAGGTGTTTTGCCAACCCCGGGAAAAGCTTCAAATCCGTATGGGGCAGGAAAAGGGCGGCCATGTAATGATCCATGTATGAAGGCGTCTCAGAGAGTTCAAAATTGGTCATCCGCCGCAAAACATTGGCTATATCCTTGCGGATCCGGTTGGTTAAGGAACTCATCTTGCAGCCCATGAGAGAGCCGTTTCCTACATAGGTGATCTTTTTGGAGTCCATTTCCGGTAATAAACCAATGGTCATGGCCTTGGTAAGGTCTACAAAACTGCCGAACCCGCCGGCCAAGATCACCTGCTCGATATCACCCACCGAAAGCCCCACCTCTTCAAATAAGGTCTGGCATCCGCTAAAAATAGCCCCCTTGGCCCGAATCAGGTTTTCAATATCGATCTCAGTCAGGGTGATATCCCTGTTAATCTGGGATTCATCGGCCCACACCAGCACAAACTCATAAACCTCATCATTTTCACGGATACGATCCGTCTTCAAATCCCTATTAAATTTACCACGATTATCGATCACGCCCATCTCAAACATCAAGGACACCATGTTAATCAGACCGGAGCCACAGATACCTTTGGCCCCCACATCACCGATGGTGAGAATCATCGGTTCCAGGGTGACTGGATCCAGCAGAAAGTCTTCAATGGCCCCTTTGGCCGCTCGCATGCCGAATTTGATCCCGCCGCCTTCAAAGGCCGGCCCGGCGGAACAGGCTGCACAGGCAAGCCAATCCTTATTGCCAATCACGATCTCGGCATTGGTGCCGATATCAATAAACAAAGTCATTTTTTCGGTTCGATACATCCCTGATCCCATAACACCCGCGACAATATCCCCACCCACATAACTGGAGATGATCGGATATACCAAGGCATCCACATGGTCTCCCAGATCCAACCCCAGTTGGGCGGCGTTCAGAGGCGGATAAATGGTCGATGCCGGCACATAAGGTCCCCGCCGGACATACCGGGGATTAACCTTTAAAAACAACTGGGTCATGGTGGTATTCCCGGCCAGGGTGATAGTCGATATCTCATCCCGATCAACCTTTGCCTGCTTGACGATCTTTCCAATGACCTTATTGATGGTCCCCACCACCACATCATGCATCTTTTCCAATCCTCCCGGCTTCTCCGCATAAACAATCCGGGTAATCACATCTTCGCCATAACTGATCTGGCCATTAAAATCCCCGTATTCACCCAATATCTGCCCACTGTGCAGATCAATCAATTGCCCGTAAATGGTGGTGGTGCCGATATCCATGGCAATGGCGTAATTTCTTGAAGATGCATCCCCGGTCTGTACATTAATGATGCGCGTCTTTCGGCCTTCTTGAACCGGGCGGGCCAGGGTCGCGGTGACCTTGAAATGATTCGCCCTTAATACATCCGGGATCTTTCGAATAACCGGCAGGTCCACCACCAGCCGATGCTCGCCGTATTTGGCCTTTAAAAAATTCACCAGGCGCGTTGCATCCGCCACATTATCTTCATGGGACGGTTCCGGCAGTTCCAGATACCGTTTTTCAATGGGGGGAATAAACAACCCCTGCTCTTTAAGTTCATCCAGATCAAACTGGCGAACCCTAGCCGTTTGGCGGGAAGTCTTGGCAACATTCAAAACGCTGGCATCCACGACGGATTCCACCGGGATGCGAACCACCAAATCTTCGATCACGCGGCTTTGGCAGGCCAGACGAAAACCTTCTTGCAGATCCTGTTCGCTCAGTCGCTTGCCGCCCCCACCTTCCACTTGGCCTTTTTCGATAATCACTCGACATTTTCCACAGGCCCCTTCGCCACCGCAGGATGCGTTCACATGCACACCCGCCTCCATGGCGGCACGAAGAAGTGTGGTGCCATCCGGGACTTTAATCTTGACATTATGTGGTTGAAATTCAACAATATGGTCAGTCATGGCGATGATTTCCTTTACAATGAATTTTGTTCCATTCTTTTTGATTCAACAGTATATAAAAGGAGTACGAAAAAGTGAAGATAAAAGGTTCTGCCATTGAGACATTGCCCCTGTTTGTCAAAGATAATTTTCGTGAAGAGGGGTACCAGCAATGGTTTGACGCCCTGTCACCAGAAGGCCAAAAGATTTATCAAAACAAAATTATGACATCGGCCTGGTATCCACTTAAGCAAGCGCTTTTAGAACCCACACAAAAATTTTGTGACCTTTTTTATAGCGGGAACCTCAAGGGTGCCTGGGAGAACGGCAGGGTTAGCGCGGAAAGAGGGTTGAAAGGCGTCTATAAGATGTTTATCAAAATCGGTTCGGCCCAATTTCTGATCAAAAAGGCAAGCACTATCCTCCCCACCTATTATGATCCCAGCCATATTGATATTATTCAATTGGGGGATAAAGATGCCATCCTGCACATCACACAGTTTGAAGACGCTGATCTGATCATTGACAATAGAATCGGCGGTTGGGTGGAACGTGCCCTGGAAATCAGTGGCTGTAAAAATGTTAAGGTCAATATACCGAAATCTCTTGCCAAAGGAGATCCTGTCACGGAGCTTGACCTGAGCTGGGACTAAGATTTGTCAAAGAAAACAAACCTCACACTCATCGGTATGCCGGGTGCGGGTAAAAGCACTGTCGGCATCATACTTGCGAAAAACCTGGGTCTTGGTTTTATGGATACGGATGTACTCATTCAAAACAATCGACAGAAGACCCTGCAACAGATTATGGAAGAGAAGGATCATTTTTATTTAAGGGCCATTGAGGAACAGGAAATCCTCAGAATCAATATTAAAAATCATGTTATCGCGACAGGAGGAAGTGCCGTTTACAGTGAGAAAGCAATGGCTCATCTGAAAAATATATCCCGAATCATCTTTCTAAAAGCGGAATTTGAAGTAATAAAAAATCGAATCCATAACTTTGAATCAAGAGGCATCGCAAAGGCGAAAGAACAATCATTCGAGGAACTTTTCCAAGAGCGTCAAGTCCTCTATCAAAGGTATGCCGAAATAACCGTTCATGGCGACGTCCTGGATCAGGAAGAACAGGCATTGGAAATCGCAAAGTGGTACCAGGGAGAGGGAGGGGAAAAATCATATTCAATCAATGGTACAAAAAATAATGAGGAGATTAAATGCATTTCGAGCCTGAAATGATAAGCGAACAGGATATCCGGCGGGAAAAGGAAAAAGCGCGTCAATTAAGGAAAACCCAATGGTGGATAAGGAAGATCAATCAAGGTGTCTGCTACTATTGTAATCAGGAAGTGGGTAAGTCAAACTTAACCATGGACCATGTCGTCCCTTTGTCCAGGGGAGGGAAAAGTACTAAAGGCAATATCGTTGCAGCCTGTAAGGAATGCAACAACAAGAAAAAATATCTGCTGCCTATTGAGTGGGAAGAATATTTAAAAGCGCTATCAGATAGGGAGGTCCATTAGATGCTTCCAAATCCCCCTTCCCTAACCCCTCCCGCAAGGGAAGGGGAATCATTGCATTTTCATTTCCTATCACGTAAAGGGTAGAAAGAAATCGTTTGGTCCTGTTTATTTTAAGCCTTCTGCCCTGCGCCATGAGTCCTGTTCCGCCAGGCGGAAACGACTGGCTCGACGGCGGAGGGTAATACAAAATGTATTTCGTAAGTAATTCATCAGGGACGCCTATTAATCTTACTTCCGGACCCTGACCTGGGTCCCGATAATCTCCCCTGAAGTAATTTTAATATACTGGGAAGCCCGGCCTAGATTAACGGCCAACTCCAATTGATCCGAACTGTTTATGATGGCTAACGGCTCCCCTTCTTCCATTTCAGAATAAGTTCGGCTTATTTGATTAATGGTAAAATTCCCCGCTTGAATGGTCGGCTTCATGGATTTTAGAAAACGTTCTAAATCAGTACGATAAATATTGGTAATCAGATTACCGAAATGATCCACGCGGATGATCTGACCATATAAAATATCGCGAATAACCTTGGGCACGGGATAACTCAATCTAACGGGATTATTTAACCGCGGCCCCATCTTCTTCAGGTCAACTCCCGTCGATAAATGGGCCGCGATGGGTGCAAAGATATCTCTTCCATGGAATGTAGATGTCACATGGGGAAGAAAATATTTTTCTTCGACAAGCTGTCTAACCTCCGTCGGTTTGCAAACTTCAATAATGGGCCAAAAAATCCCATTGTCCGGTCCTATAAAAATCTGATCTTCCGATTCCATACCAATAAGTTTTCTCTCGCTGCCCACACCCGGATCCACAACAGCCACATGAATTGTGCCGGTGGGAAAGTAATGATACGCTTCCCTGAGAAAGGCGGCGGCCTGGGAAACGGAACCGGTCTCCACATTGTGGCTCAAATCAACGATCCGGGCATCCGGATTAATGGACAAGATCACACCCTTCATCATGCCCACATATGGATCGGTTATTCCAAAATCCGTCAAGAGAGTAATAATATTGGTTCCCTTCATGAGCATCCTTTTGGGGCATATAACTAGCAAAAATCCAGCTTGAATCCATGAGTTGTCGGATTAAACACCACATTCCTTAAGGTAAACCGATGGAGGATACTGAATACTTGATGCCGGATAAACCAAAATCTTTATTAAGCATTGGGTATCAGAAGGCTTAGATCCCATCTGATGATGAGGGCTTCGACCAGGGCACCAAGATATATTTGCAGTTAGCTACTATCAAGCTTGTTGAGACTTGGCCCTCAACTCATTGGCCAAGCGCAATGATACCTTATTGGCCTGATCCAGTCTTCTGGCGGAGATTTCAAAAAGATGTTTGGCCACATCCGGGTGTTTTTGGATGATCTCAGAGAGCTTATCTCCCGGGTAACGCTTGATGACGGACCTTCCCCTGGAGATGATGGAAGCGGATCGGGGCTCTCCGGATATGGCGGCCATTTCACCAAAATATTCTTCCGGCTCCACGATCTGACCAATCTTTTTACCTTGCTTGACGACTGATAGAGACCCTTGGACCAGTTTGAAAAAATCCACATCCCGATTTCCTTCACGAATAATCACATCCCCATCCTCATAACGCTCCACATCGGGATTGATCAAATAGGCCGGCAATGCCTCTTTTGTGATGACGGTCCGCTTCAGTACCTCCTCAATACTGGTCATTCCCTCACGTATCTTTTGAAGCCCGGCCTCCCGCAAGGTGACCATACCTTCTGCCATGGCCGTTTTTCTCAACTGATCTTCCGGTACGGACGCATTAATGGCCTTCGCCACTTCATCCGTCACCTCCATAAGCTCATATAGGCCGACGCGGCCTTTGTATCCGTTGTTGCATTCCGAACACCCCTTTGGGCCGTACACGGTCAATTCCGGAATCTCTTCCTTGGAAAATCCCATCTTCTCCAGTTCATCGGGATCCAGATCATTCATTGGTACCTTGCATTTGGGGCAGAGCCTCCTGGCCAACCGTTGAGATAGAATCATCGTTACGGAAGATGCCAACATATAAGCCGGAATCCCTATATCCATTAAACGACCGATAGTGGATGGGCAGTCATTGGTATGAAGGGTGCTGAAGACTAAATGCCCGGTCATAGCTGCCTTAATCGCGATTTCAGCGGTTTCCATGTCGCGAATCTCACCTACCATGATGATGTCCGGGTCCTGCCTCAAGAAAGCCCTGAGAGCCGCTGCGAAGGTCATTCCCACTTCATTCTTGACATTGACCTGGTTGATGCCCTTGAAGTTGAATTCGATGGGATCTTCCGCCGTAAGGATCTTGATATCCTCTTTGTTCAAAGAATTGAGTGCGGAATACAACGTGGTGGTTTTACCACTACCCGTCGGTCCCGTCACAAGGATCAAACCATAAGGGCGTGAAATACAGCGATCAAAAGCGGCAAATGTACTTTCTTCAAATCCCAATTTGGTCAGGTCGACATTCAGCGCTGCAGGATCAAGAATACGCAATACGACACCTTCTCCAAAAAGTGTCGGCAGTGTGGAGACACGAAAATCAATGACCCGCCTTTTCCCCATCCGAAGTTTGATGCGACCATCCTGCGGAACTCGACGTTCAGAGATATCAAGATTGGCCATGATCTTGATTCTGGAGATCATGGCGTTCTTGATGTTGATAGGCAGATTCATGGATTTATAAAGGGCTCCATCCAGGCGATATCGCACCTGGAGTGCCTTTTCAAAGGGCTCGATATGGACATCACTCACCCCTTCATTCACAGCCCGGATCAAAATACCATTTACCAGTTTGATAATCGGGGCATCACCGGCCGAGAATTCATCATGTTCATCATCATCATCCCGTTCCAGCTCCAGATCACCGGCCGCCTCTGAAACAAGGGAGCCGAAGTCATCCACCTGCGTCACAGGGAGATCCTCGTCTTCTTCCTCTTCTAATTTTTTATCAAAAAAACTTTTATATTCTTCCTCGGAGATCTTATAATATTTCTTGTACGCCTCAATAATATCCTTCTCCGTTGAAACATATACCTTGATACCCTTTTTGACCTTCATCTGCATGGCCTCCACCGCGGTGGTGTCGGTAGGCTCGGACATGGTGATCTCAAGGGTTTCTTCTCTTAATTTCAGAGGGAAGGCCATATAAGATTTGACGATATTATAAGGCAGCAACTTAATGGCCGCCGGATCCGGTGTCATCTTGGAAATAATGGCGGGAGGGTAATTATGAATACGGCTTAAAACATTGACGATCGTCTCTTCTTCAATATATCCAAGTTTTAAGAGTATGCTCCCCAGCATACTCTGATCTTTTTTTTGATATGCCAAGGCCTCTTCCAACTGCCCACTGGTGATATGACCCTCTTTACATAAGATATCACCGATACGGGTTTTTCCCGCTCCGGATTGATCCTTAACAGTTGCTTTTAGGGATGATTTTGGTTTATTGGCTAAATTTCTGGCGGCCAATGAGGGACGATTAGTTGGTAATACTTTTGCCATGCTTGAAATACCCATTCATTTTTTTATTGAGTTTAATAAATAAAGCGAAGGAAAGTACGCTTTTTATAATGATCAGATAAATATCAGTCCAAAATATTATGTAGTAATCCATCGAATGTCAAGATTTTTCTTTAAATACCCATAATTAACAAATTTAAACTTAATAAAAATTAATTTTAAAATTCCAGCAAATTTTTCATATTCCTATTCTCCAATAATCTTCACCAAGACCCTTTTCTTTCTTCGACCATCAAACTCACCGTAGAAGATCCGCTCCCAAGTCCCGAAATCCAATTTTCCATCGGTAACGGCAACAACGACTTCTCGCCCCATGATCTGCCTTTTCATATGAGCATCCGCATTGTCCTCACCCACGTTGTGCCGATATTGGGAAACAGGGTCATGCGGTGCCAACTGTTCCAACCATACTTCATAATCATGATGAAGACCGGATTCATCATCATTGATAAAAACGGATGCAGTAATATGCATGGCGTTCACCAGTATCAATCCCTCCTTAATGCCGCTTTCTTTAAGGCACTCAGCCACTTGCTCGGTAATGTTGATCAAGGCACGCCGGGTGGGAACGTTAAACCACAACTCCTTACGATAACTTTTCATGGGTCGCCTCCTTAAAAAATAATGTTCATTCAGAAATATCCGAATTCTACCTCCCTTAAACCACTCCCGCATGGAATGATTTCCCAGCACATAAAACTCGTCATTCCGGGATGAACAAAGCAGAACCTGGAATCCAGAAATTTTCAATAATCTCAAAAGGTTCTGGATCCCGGCTCGCACCCCACTTCATGGGGTTTAACCAGAAGACCGGATTACGAAACAGGCTTATCGAAGAAGGGAAGATGAATAGATACGCACACATCTAGTTCATTCATCTCGCCCCAACATGGAAGCGAGGCAGATAAAATCATCTATACCAAGTGTCTCCGCTCTTAGACCGGCATCAATGGAACATCGTTGAAGGGAGGCTGAAATCTTATCCGCGGAGTAATGAAGGAGAGCCCCTTTGAGCGAATTCAGGATCGTTTTTCTACGCTGAGCAAAGGCACCCTTTACAACCATCTTAAAAATGGGTTCATCATCCGCTTTACGAGGGTGCGATTTTTCCATATCAAAGGACAACACTACGGAATCAATTTTCGGTTTTGGATGGAAGAACTCTTTTGAGATATGCAGCAACGGTGTGATTTGAGTATAGTATTGCATCAAGACGGTTATGGCGCCGTACGATTTTGTTCCGGGAACGGCAACAAGCCTATTGCCGAACTCTGCCTGAAACATCAGCACGGCTTTTTGAATAACATTCCGGTAAAAAATAAGTCTTTCCAGAAGGGGGGAAGAAATATTATAAGGTAGATTACCGATCACATGGATCGGGCCATCGACCATCTCGGAAATTTTGTTTAGATCCAGCTTCAAGATATCGTCATTCAGGACCTTTACATTGCCTGAGCCGGCCGTTACAAGCTTCTCCTCCAATATTGAGGCCAAGTAGGGGTCCTTCTCGATCGCGACAACGTGTTTTACGCATGACGACAAGGGTATTGTTAATGCCCCGAAACCGGGACCGATCTCCAGGACCGAACAGGAATGTGGAAACCGTGCCTTTCCGATTATCTGATCAATAACCCCTTTATCCGTGATAAAATGCTGCCCGAGTCTCTTATTGGGTTTAAACCCCAACCATCTCTTTCTATCTCTTAATCCTTTCGTCTTAGCCAAAGCTTACGCTCTTTCCTCTTTTCTCGCCAGATCTTGATCATGTTAAAGAATTTCAAGAATATAAAATAAGATGGTATGGAAACCACAACCCCCATAATAAATCCGCCAAGGATGAACGATGAAATGATATTACTTCCGGCACCAGCCATTTTGCCGATTATGACCCACAAACCCTCACCCCGATCGACCGCATCCATGATTGAAGAAAGAGCAGGCTTTTGGATCACAAGACCCAAGATGGATGCCCCGATTTTATGACTATAATAATATAAGAAGTACCAGTTCAGGGGATTGCTGACTAATGTACCTATCGCGGCAGTGATCTTACTACCATGGAAAAAAAATGCCAACATAATTGCAGTTGCCACTTGAAATGGCATAATCGGCATCATACCCGTGAAAATACCCAAGGCCATACCCAAGGCCAACTCATGCGGTTCTCCACGCAGCCGAACAACCCTTAAAAAATAATATCTTAAACGTCTATCATAATTCATAAAGTCAAAATATCTAAAGGCATAAAGTTTCGTGGTTTTATGGCTACACGAAAGTACCTCAAAAAGGATAGTCAAAATTCCGGCAAGTGAAAAGGTTTAAAAAGCCAACTTATCCTAGAGAAATGCATAATTTATTCCACTACCGGGAAACGCGACCTCACATCAATGGACATATCAGCCTGTTCCCCCCTGATCATTCGGTAATACCCTGTCAGACCAATCATGGCCCCATTGTCCGTGCAATATCCCGGTCGGGGATAAAAGGCACTCAAGCCTTCCTTCGCTGCCGCCTGGGTTAACTTTGTTCGCAGGGCATGATTACAGGCAACACCTCCCGCCACGACGATGGAATCAACCCCAGTCTGTTTGCCTGCCCTAACGGCCTTTTCCACCAGGACATCAATAACGGCTTCTTGGAAGGACGCGGCGATATCCTCAGCCTGAATCGAATTCTGCAATTCCTTATTCTCTCGCCACGTTTGGACATATAATGACACCGATGTTTTAAGACCGCTAAAACTAAAATCGAACGTCTTCGGATCCAAATAAGCCCTGGGAAATGGTATTTTATTTTTAAGGCCGGCTTGGGCCATCTTTTCGATAATGGCACCTCCTGGATAGCCCAGCCCCAATATCTTGGCCACCTTATCAAATGCCTCACCAGCGGCATCGTCGAGCGTCTGGCCCATTTGTTTGTATTCACCGAAACCTTTCACATAGAAAATGCTCGTGTGCCCCCCTGAGACGGTCAAAACTACAAAAGGGAACGCGGGTGCATTCTCTTCCAACAGGATCGACAGGATATGACCTTCCAGATGGTTGACCGCCACAAGGGGAATCTGGTTTACATATGCCAAGGCTTTGGCATAGTACAGTCCCACAAGCAAAGAACCGATCAGTCCCGGACCGACGGTCACTGCAACGCCATCCAGATTTTTGATTTTGAGATTCGCCCGAGCCAATGCTTCATGTACGACCGGCACGATATTACGAACATGCTCCCTGGAGGCCAATTCGGGCACAACACCGCCGTATGGATGGTGAAGCCGTATCTGAGAGTTGACCACATTTGACAACACCTCATGACCATCCACAATCACGGCTGCCGATGTATCATCACATGATGTGTCTATTCCTAATATGTTCATAATTCAGCATTTATCGTTCGGGTTTCAAGGTTCAGGGTCTAAATAGAAACCCCGCCCGAAAAATCATCCCTTATATAAGGGTGGGCGGAGTTTCATAATGGATTATTTTCTTCGGTATCGAATCCGCTGTCAGCATCGAAATCGATTCCTAGTGACTAATTGGATAAATGACGTTATGAATATACCAACTCCTTTTTTTCATTCCAGCGACGGCCGGAATCCGGTGCTTTCAATAGCTTCTGGACCCCGGCTGCGGTTTATCCCATGTCTACAATTTTAATTTTCTTTTTATCCGTTCCCATCTCCCTTCATCCAGAACCTTCAAAAGGATCACGGAGATATTATCTTTACCTCCTGAACGGTTGGCCTCCTCAACCAAGATATTCACCTTCTGCTCAAAGAGGGTGGATGTGTCATCGAGTATCATCTTGATATCCCTATCGGACAACTCATTGGTCAGACCATCCGAACACATCACAATAATATCCCCTGCATCGGGTCTTATGGGGGTGATAAAAACATCCACCTTTTCATTGAGCCCCAGAACCCGTGTAAGCACATTTTTGATCAATGGATTCCCCGGGCCGGACACGTCATACAGTCCCAAGCTCTTTTGTTCAGCCTCAACGGAATGCTCTTCGGATATCAGGATCAAATGACCATGATCATAAAGATAGGCCGGGCTATCCCCGACATTGGCCAACCATAAGCAATCGTCATCCACAAGTATAGCTGAGATCGTGGAACCCATCTGATGGTATTCAGGTTTTTTCTGGGCCTCATGGACAATGCTGTTGGCAAAGGCAATGGAGTTTAACAGATGCTTGGCGGTCTTGGGCAGATCCTGTTCAATAGGGGCGATAAATGATGGTGGATTATTGTTCCGCCATTTTTGCCAATAATCCGCCATGGTATCGACAACCATACGACTGGCCACTTCACCGCTTTTATGGCCACCCATCCCATCAGCGATAATAAACAACCCCAGTTCTTCACTTACCAGATAGCTGTCTTCATTCAGTTTTCGTTTTTTCCCGATATGGGTTTTTGCGACGGCTCGAACCTTCATGGTATCAGTAATTATGAATTCTTTTTTGCTTGTATCTCATCAATCTTGGCAATGACTTTTTTAAGATGTTCCGCCATCTGTCCGGCCTTTTGATATCTTTTTTCCTTTTCCTTTTCCAAGGCCATGTCGATAATTCTTTCCACGACTTGGGGAATCTTCGGATTCATGGACCGAGGTGAAGGATGGGGTTCCTTGGCTATCTTGTACATCAACGAGGTCATGTCTTCTCCGACAAAAGGCTTTTGCCCGGTCAGCATCTCAAATAATACGACACCCAATGAAAAAATATCCGAACGGCCATCCACCTTCTTCCCCGCAATCTGCTCAGGGGACATATAGGACGGTGTTCCCAGCACCACACCGGTCTTAGTCTTGGAAGATGATGTAATCCTGGCGATCCCGAAATCCGCAACCTTGATCTCATTGGTTTCTTTGATGCGCATGATGTTGGCCGGCTTCACATCTCTATGGACAACCCCCTTACTATGGGCGTAATCCAGTGCTTCCGCCGCTTTTACGACAATGCTTAATGTCTCCCGAATGGGTAAGAGCGTTTCTTTACGGGTATACTCGGCAAGATCCTCGCCGTTTAAATATTCCATGGCGATATAGGCAAGATCGTGCTCTTCACCACAGTCATAAATCGTCACAATATTGGGATGGGTCAGCAGGCCGGCAGATTCGGCCTCCCTGAAAAAACGCTCCTTCATCTCATCCACAATTTCTTCATCAAAATCGGACAACCTCACCGTCTTAATGGCCACAGTCCGATGGATCTTGGGATCTTCTCCTCTGTATACGATACCCATGGCACCCCTGCCCAGTTCACCAACCACCTCATATCGCCCAAGGGTGGGTTTTGTGTCCGTATTTAAAAGTGTCGCACCGATGTCGCCCGGGTGGGCACCGGCCCCGGTACCGAAGATCATAGTGGCCTCCGCGCCCTTAATCTTCGGTATGCGTTCATCAAGGTCTTTAAAATTTTTGCCATCTTCAATAATCCGTTGATAGGTGGATAAGGCCTTTGAGAATTGCCGCTTTCTCTCAAAATCAAGACCCAGATTATAAAGCAGATCCTTAGTGCCCTCTTCATCCAATGGGATCTTACGGAACTTTTCCAGGGCCAGATCCAGCATGCCCTGTTGTTGGAACGAAAGCCCCAGCATCTTGTTGGTCTCAACAGAATCGGCCTCCACCTTTTCTTTGGTCTTTTCCGTAATGAGAAAACGTTTGGATATAACCAAAATATATCCGATCACCAAAAGTAATATGGGAGGCGAAATCTTAAGCCATATATTATAAGAGAAAAACAGAACCATACCAGTAATGGTAAAAGCCAGAAAGAGTATGAGTGATGTGATGGCACCGATGCCGGCCCTTTGTCGCGGCAAAACAAAAGTGATGAAAAAACCGAAGAGTAACAGGACGCCAAACTCAAGAAGTGGTATGAGATCGGGCCGCGAAATGAAGCGCTGGTTCAATATATTGGCCACGGAATTGGCCATAACTTCGGTCCCCGGAAGTGTACCAACCGGTGTAACCCATCGATCTACGATACCCTCCGCTATAATGCCGACGATTACGATCTTATCCCTAAAAAGGCTAGTATCAAATTCATTTTTATAGACCCTAGAAAACCGTGTCTCATGAAAAGCGACTCCGGGTCCGGCATTCCAGTTAATAAGGGTTTTCATTTCGTATTCAACCACCGGAATCCTTATAACAGTTGAGGGATTCCTTATTAAATCAATCCCTTGTCCCAGTGTAATGATGATATCCTCATCTTTTAAATCCAAAAACGTTTTAACGACAGCAATAGGATATGATGGGAAATATATATCTTTAGGGTATCTTAAAACATGATCTAAACCCCTTATATATCCATCAGTATCCCTGAAAAGATTGTTATGTCCAACAGCCGCGGAGGCCTCAGCGAATGATGGCAGGATGGGTGTAATTTTCTCCAGCGTAAGTACTGAGGAGACGGTGAATTCGTCCTCTGTATTTTGTATGCGTTTAAATGAATGCTGTGTAATAAATTCCGGAGCTGCTTTATCTCTAGCCTTGCTTTCCCAGTCAAAATAGATAGGAAGCACCACATTTCCGGCTTCTTTGATGGCGCTGGCTAGTTTTGTATCATTATCCAGATCGATCACGGCCTGGGATAATTTTTTATAGAAGGATAGGCCCGCTCCTTCCTGTGCCAGGCCGATCCGATCAAAATCCTCTTTTAATTCCTTAACACTCTTTAATCCTGCGCTCTCTTCAGGCTCAGGGAAAAGAATATTTAAGGCGATGACCCGTGCGCCGCCATCGGCCAGATTCCGGATACCTTGTGCTAAAATATTTCTCGGCCAGGGGAACCGTCCCAATTCGGAAAGATCATCATCCGAGATCACGACAAGCTCGATATCCGGATTACGTTCGGAAGGAGCGGCCAATCTGGCCCGGAGATCAAAGGTCTTCATCTCAACTACGTCGGTAAAATCAAATATCCCAGTAAACGTGATGAAGAGGAAAAAAAGGGTTAATGCCACGCCAATCATCCAGTCGGGTATGGTCTTTTTGATTTTCATGATAGCTCTTCTCTTAGTTGGGGTCTGTAATTGGAGTATAATGTATCACGAATGGATCAATAGTTCAATGAAGCACTTGTCATCAGCCTAAAATACAACATACTTGCCTATTTTTTTTATTAATCCCGGTCCTATCCCCTTGATGGATAAAAGTTCTTTGAGGTCGTGAAATCCTCCCCGTTTATCCCTTTCCTGAGCAATGGCCTTGGCCAATTGCGGCCCGACACCAGGGATGGCTGTAAGGCCTTCCTCTGATTCTTGATTGATCAAGATGGGGAGACCAAGCGTGACTTTATAGAAGGCCGATATTTCTTCCTGTCGAAAATACCAATTCTCCCCGTTCCGCAGAATCATCACCTTCTTCCCCGTCCGTATGGAGTCGGGTGAGATATCTTGAGGAAGGTCATCACATAGGGTCGACCAGGCCTCATTACTTAGGATCGATTTGATGGAACTTGAACCTTTTAAAGGATAGACGCCCGGCACACGGACATCCCCTGCAAGCTGTATAAATCCGTTTTCGCTGTGAAAGGCGGCTTCAGGATCGGGTTGGTTGAAAATCATTTTGGAAAAGAATAGCAGCCATGCCATTATCAGCAGCACCAACATGACGCTTGAATGATCAATGATCTTCGCTGGGTTCGCCTTCCAACCCAAACGCTTCATGCAAGACCCGAACCGCCAATTCCGTGTATTTTTCTTCAATAACACAAGACACCTTGATTTCAGAAGTGCTGATCATGATAATGTTGATATTCTCTTTGGCCAAGGTTCCAAACATCTTTTGAGCCACACCCGCATGAGTCCGCATCCCGACGCCTATTATGGAGATCTTGGCGATATCTTCATCCCCCAGCACTTTTTCCGCTCCTACCTCTTCGGCAACGCTGCCGACCAATTTCATGGTCTTATAAAAATCAGGTTTCGGCACGGTAAAGGTCAGATCCGTGATGCCTTCCTCACTGGTATTTTGGACGATCATATCCACCACAATGCCGGCCTTGAAAACCGGTTCAAAGATCTTGACGGCTATCCCAGGTCTATCAGGGACCTTTCGAATGGTGATTCTGGCCTCATTTTTATTAAAAGCCACCCCGGATACAAGGACCTTCTCCATATCTCTTGTTTCAGCAACGACCATGGTTCCTCTCTCTCTTGAAAAGGTTGAACGTACATGAATGGGGACGTTGTATTTTTTCGCGAACTCAACCGACCGAATCTCCAAAACTTTAGCGCCCAGACTGGCCATTTCCAGCATTTCGTCATAGGAGATCTTATCCATTTTTCGGGCCTTGGGGCAAACATTGGGGTCGGTGGTGTACACCCCATCCACATCGGTAAATATTTCACATATATCCGCATTCAGCGCGGCCGCCAGGGCCACGGCCGTGGTATCGGAGCCGCCTCTTCCTAAAGTGGTGATATTTCCTCGTGAGTCCAGGCCTTGGAATCCGGCCACGGTAGTGATACGGTTCTTCTCCAACTCTTTTAAGATGCGACGGGTATCAATCTCATGAATTCGGGCCTTTCCATATAGCTGATCCGTATGGATACCCACTTGAAATCCCAGCAATGAACAGGCATCATAACCCATGGATTTCACGGCCATGGCAAACAGGGCCACACTCACCTGTTCACCGGTGGACATAAGCACATCCAGTTCACGCAAATCCGGATCTTCGGTCATTTCATGGGCCAGCTTGATAAGCCCATCGGTTTGGCCTGCCATGGCCGATAATACCACCACCATCTTGTTGCCTTCATTATAGGACTCGATCACACGTTTGGCCACATTTCGAATTTTTTCGATGCCGCCGACTGAAGTACCGCCGTATTTCTGTACAATTATGGGCATATTGAATCTTTATTTAAACTCCTTTCCCATAGACTCTATGATCTCCTCGGATCGAGGATTTTCACCAGTTAGGATAATATGCCGTCGTGTTTCATCCAAAATAACCAGTTTAACCCAAATAGTATGAATGGGCAGGATATCCGGCCATTGATCCGCCCATTCCATGGCCACAACGCCTTTTTCATCAAGGTAATATTCCAGACCCGCGGATTGGAAATCGGAAACGCTCCCCAACCGGTAAAGGTCCATATGATAAAATGGAAACCTTCCCTCATATTCATTCACGATGGAAAATGACGGACTGGTTATGATCACATCCGGGCTGACACCCAGCCCAAGCGCCAAGCCTTTGGCAAACCATGTCTTGCCGCTCCCCAACTCCCCAACCAGGGCCACCATATCCCCTTGTGTAAGATGGGTTCCGAGTAATTGCCCAAACGCCATGGTTTCATTAGCTGATTTTGTTAAATATTTCAAGAAGTTTGATTTTAAAAATAAAATCATTTCAGATGGTTATTATAACGGTTGATACAAATCCATATGGAACGGGAGATCATGCAATGGCCATTCACCCTGAGCGAGGGATGCCGTTAAGTCAGGGAAAACGTCCAGTAATTCTCCTGCCATGATTCCGCTATACCCCATATCCTCCGCTAAAAAATCCGCGGCCAATCCGTGCAAATAGACCCCGGCAACCGAGGCATCGGTCATGGGCCACCTCGCAGCTAAAAAACCACCGATAACCCCCGTGAGAACATCCCCGGTCCCACCACTTGAAAGAGCCGGATTGCCGGTGGGATTGATGTGAATCAACCCATCCGGCTCAGCGATGATGGTCCTGGCCCCTTTTAATACCAGATAACAGCCATTTTCTTTCACAAAGGCCGAGGCCGTTCCAATCCGATCGGATTGGATATCCGAATTTTTTTTACCAATCAAACGGCCCATTTCACCCGGATGGGGAGTCAGGATGATTTGATCCGCATGGGCAGATAACACATCCAAACGGCCTTGTAAGGCATTCAGGCCGTCCGCGTCAATAACCATGGGTAAATGATAGTGCGATATGATTTCCCTCACCAAGGCACTCGTCTCCGGGTGGGTGGAGAGTCCAGGCCCGATCACCAAAGCTGTTTTACCCTGCATCAATTGCTCAATATCTTTTTGAGCCGCTCTGGACAAGCTTCCTTGATCGGTTTCGGGCAATGGAACCGTCATGGCCTCCGTTAGTTTGATCTCCAGGATCGGATTGAGGCTCTTGGGTATTCCCACCGTCACTAGTCCGGCCCCGGCCCGGAGCGCCCCCATTGCCGTGAGTACAGCGGCGCCAGTCTTACCCGTGGAACCGGCGAGGATGAGAACATGCCCCCTGTCCCCCTTATGGGTATCCCACTTTTTGGAATGAAAATGGTGGCTGAAATCATCAGGTTCCACCAACCAATACCTTGGAGTTGTTTGGTCCAAAACCATTTTCGGGATACATATGTCCACCCTGGCCAATCGACCCACCAGATCCGCTCCCGGATATAAAAATTGCCCCAGCTTTGGAAATCCAAAGGTCGCGGTCAGATCGGCCTGAATCGCAACACCCATGACCTGACCGGTGTCCGCATTCAACCCGGATGGAATATCAACAGCCATAACGGGTTTTTCGGATGTATTCACGTCTTGGATGATCCGGGCATAAAGGCCCTGCACAGGGGCATTCAGACCCGTGCCCAAGATACCGTCAATGATATAATCGGAATCATTTAGTAAAGGATACAATGTTTGCCATTGATCGGAATTGTCCGCATAATGAATCTCCAACCCCATCTTACGGATGATATCCAGATTGATTCGAGCGTCCCCCGTGATCTTTTCATATTTTGATAAGATCACAACAATAATTCTCAACCCCGCCTGATGGAGATATCGGGCCATGACATATCCATCACCTCCATTATTGCCCCGACCGCAAATGGTCATGATCCGGGCACTTTCAGGGGGATCAAAATGCTCCAAAAACAGGCGACACGCTCCCCGACCGGCATTCTCCATCAATACGGCTCCCGGTATGCCCACCTCCTGAATGGTGAAGCGATCCATTTCTTGTATCTCTTTAGCCTTAACCACTCTCATCGTTTGTCTCCAAAACAACCATGGCTATCCCGTATTCACCCTCATCGGAAAGACTGACATGTAACCCGGAAATATTTTGTTCATTGCAGATCTCAAGGGAACGACCATGCAACCGCAAACCGGGTCTCCCGCCAGGAAAATGAAAGATCTCGATATCACGCCATCGGACCCCTTTTTTCATCCCTAGACCTATGGCCTTGGAAAAGGCCTCCTTAGCCGCAAAACGCATGGAAAAGGCCGAAGGAGGTTTTGACCTTTTAGAGCAAATCTCTATCTCACCCGGTGTAAAGACTCGACGGATAAACCTCTCCCCCCATCGGTTTAGGGTACGTTCCATTCGTTTGATATGTACGAGGTCGACTCCGATTCCGTAGATCATAGATTTAAAATGGCCTCACCAGCTCGACCATCTCTCTCACGGCGCGCTCAAAACCAACCAGCACCGCCCTTGCTACGATGCTGTGCCCGATGCTGTATTCCGTTATTTGCGAAAGCGAATGAAAACGTTTGACATTCACGTAATTCAAACCATGACCCACGCTAATATCCAGACCGAGACTCGCGGCCTTCTCCACGGCCTTTGCAATCCGGATAAAACGTTCTTCCGCTTCGGACTCCGTGCGGGCTTCCGAATAATGCCCGGTATGGATCTCCACAATATCACCGCCCGCTTGATGCACCGTCTCGATCTGGCTTGCTTCAGGATCCACAAAAAAACTCACACGAATATTCTTATCCTTGAGTCTTTCAACCACGTTCCGGTAATAATCCGGATCCGCCCTCACATCCAGGCCCCCTTCCGTAGTGAGTTCCTGTCTCCGCTCCGGGACCAATGTAACCAGATCCGGATACACGTCACGGGCTATATTGATCATCTCCTCCACCGCCGCCATTTCCATATTTAAGCGGGTCTTCACGGTCTGTCGTAAAAGTCGAAGGTCACGATCGTGAATATGGCGTCGATCCTCTCGAAGATGGCATATAATACATTCCGCCCCGGCCAATTCCGCGATCCCGGCCGCCAGTACCGGATCCGGCTCATCAATGCCCCTGGCTTCCCGCACCGTTGCCACATGATCCACGTTTACTGCCAACTTAGCCATGTATTATTCCTCCCGAATCAAGGCAAAAAGCCTTTCTTGTTCCTTTGTCATGATCTCTTCATCCCCGGAAGACCGCTCATGATCGTAACCCAATAGATGCAAAATTCCGTGTACCAATAAACGATAGACGGTATCTAGAAAGGGTTCTTCCATGTCGGCGGCCTCGCGTTTCGCCGTATCCAAAGAGATGACCACATCTCCCAGCATCCCGGTTTGAATATCCATTGGAGAATCATCGACCATGGGGAAGGCCAGTACATTTGTGGATTTGCTTCGATTCAGGTATTGTCGATTCAGCTCGGTGATATAGTCATCATCAGTGAAGAGGATACTGATCTCTCCTTGATTACAACCCAAGTCGCTTAAGACCGTTTTTACTACCTGCTTTATCTTCCAACTGCTTAATTCTGAGCTCTTCCGTTGAAAACTGACCTGAATCTCCATTGCCCACCTTTCTTGATGATTTTGTATTTGCTTCAGGATATTCGATTCGCTGGTGAAAGATCCCGCTTAAGGTCTTATTAAAACTCTTGGCAATCTCATGAAGGTCTTTGAGGGTGAGTTCACATTCATCCAACTGACCGTCTGAAAAGGCCTGGTTGATCATTTTTTGGACCATCCCCTGTATACGAGCCGGTGTCGGATCGGCCAATGATCTGGAAGCTGCCTCCACCATGTCGGCAAGCATCACAAGTCCGGCTTCCTTGGTTTGAGGTTTCGGTCCAGGGTACCGAAAATCTTCTTCTTTGATCTGGACCGATTTGCTCCCTTTAATAAATGCCTGTTCCTTGGCCTTTTGGTAAAAATAATGAATCAGGCTTTTACCATGATGTTGTTGAATGATATCGATGATTTCCCTGCCCAGTTTAAAATCCCTGGCCAATTCAACCCCATCCTTTACATGGGAGATAAGCACCAGGCTGCTCATGGATGGCGCCAATTTTTCATGTCTATTTTCTCCCCCCATCTGATTTTCAATAAAATATAGGGGTTTTTTCATCTTCCCGATATCATGATAATAGGCGCTCACCTTGGCAAGCAGCGGATTTGACTGTATGGCCTTTGCCGTGGCTTCGACCATATTACTGACAATGACACTGTGATGGTAAGTCCCCGGGGCCTGAACCATGAGTTCTCTTAAGAGGGGCTGATCCAGGTTGGCCAACTCCAGGAGTTTGATATCGGTGGTAAATCCAAACGACATCTCAACCAGCGGGATAATGCCGGTCACAATAACACCCACCAATATACCCCCTATAAAGCCGGCGGCCAAGGCGACCAACACTTCGATGGAATAAAGGGTTCCATATATGGTTTCGATGGATAGGCACATAACCATGTTCACAAGACCCACCTTAAAACCGGTCTTGATGAGGATACCTCGCTCACGGTACTCCCTGACCCCATACGCCGCGGTAATGCTGCTGATAAAAAAATAAACAAAGAATTCCACACGGCCATCAATAATCAAAGAGGCCAATATGGAAATAATCAAAGAAAACGTAGCAGCGATTCCGATCCCATGGAAAATAGCCACCAGCATAGCTCCGCACGCCACAGGCATGCCGAACATGAGTGTATTCGGGGTGAGGATATGGAAGCCGCGGGAGATTTCTTCCGCGACAAATTGGTATGCCCAGATAAAAACGAAGAGAATCAAAAGCGTAACCGCATTGAAGAGAAGGTCTCTAGCATCCTGACCTCCCCGTTTGTATCGAATCAAGCCGGCCGAATAAATGGTTGCGAATAAAAAACCCAGCATCAAGGTCATACCAGGCACCCGTCCCACAATATCGGATTGGCCGACGGATTTGGCCTCAGCGGCGAGCTTCAATAGATGTTCCGCTTCAATTCGTTCACCCTCACGGACCAACATTTCCCCTTTTTTAATCTGGAAGTATGTGGGCTTGACGGCCTCTCGAGCGATCTCTTTCCCAAATTCCGTTTCTCGGTTATTAAATGTGAGATTGGGTCTGATCAAAGAAGCTGCAATATCAACCGCTAGATCAGCCATTTCGGGTGACTTCATATTGTCTCTGAGGGTATTTCGCTGTTGCGCGATATATGCCTTTGCCCCTTCAATATCATAAAAGCGATTGGGATCTGTGATGATCGTCTCTTTCTGTGTATTCAAACCTTGAAGGAGAACGCCCTTTTGGGCATGGTTGAGCAGAACCTCTTTATTGCCCACAACGCCCTTTTCAAAGACCTGGGACACTAAAAGGATCACCGCTTGTTCAACTTTCGTGGGAAAGCCCAATAACCGAAGCCTTTCAAAAAGGTTTTCATTGGGGGGGATCTCAAGGCTTTTAAAAAATTGGTCCTTTAAAAAACCCTTTTCTTCCAAATTCTCCGAAACGGGTGTTTCAGCAGGTGTGGTGCCCGGGACCTTTTCTTCAACCTTAACACTGAAAGCCTCCCTGACCTGCGACAAGGCATCCTTGAATCGAAAAACAAGATCAGACGCCGAAGGATCAAAATCATAGACATAAGGAGCATTCTTGACGGCAGCCTCCCGGGCCTTTTCAGTTTGTTCCTGATTTTCGACTAGGATGTCCTTGGAGGCCTTGATGTCCTTTTCCGCCACATCTCCGATTTCATAAGTGATGGGCCTGCTTAGAAGATTCGGAAATAATACGATGCTAATGATAAGGCTTAAACCCACCAGAATGATCCACCTTAATATGTCGGGATGGAATATCTTTAAACCGGAATCTCTATGTTTGGCCATTTTATAAATCCTCTGCTGCGGTCTTAAGCCAATACCTTAATCTTAGGTATCGACTATTAAACCTTTCATCATATTGTTTTTTTTCCGCCGTTTTTTTCGTAGGCATCGATGATTTCCTGTACCAGGGGATGCCTTATCACATCATCCCTGGAAAAATATACAAACTGAATCCCCTTGATTCCTTCCAGGACCCTTCTGGCCTCAACCAGCCCGGAGATTTTCCCTTCAGGCAGATCCGTTTGGGTGACATCCCCCGTAATAACGGCCTTGGAACTGAATCCCAAGCGTGTAAGAAACATCTTCATTTGGTCCGATGTGGCGTTTTGGGCCTCATCGAGGATCACGAATGAATCATTCAAGGTCCGGCCGCGCATAAAAGCCAAAGGGGCCACCTCGATGGTTCCCCGTTGGATGAGACGTGAGGCATCCACGAAATCCATCATATCATGTAAAGCATCATATAAGGGCCGCAAATAAGGATTAACCTTTTCATAGAGATCGCCAGGTAAAAAACCCAACCTCTCGCCTGCTTCCACCGCCGGTCTGGCCAACACGAGGCGATTCACTTCTTTTTTCATGAGTTGGGCAATGGCCATGGCCATGGCCAAATAGGTCTTTCCCGTACCCGCCGGTCCAATGGCGAAAACGATATCAAACCGCCGTATGCTATCTATATAATGCTTCTGATTGATACTCTTGGGTGTTATGACCTTTTTACTGGAAGCGATATAGACCCTGTCCAAAAAAATATCTTTCAGATTAGCGGCTTGATTGCTGCTTAAGATTCGGACCGCATAATCCACATCATTACTATAAACGGGATAGTCATTTTTTAGGAGATCATAGAGCTGAGTCAAGGCCTTCTCGGCCAATTCAATCTCCCAGTCACCACCATGAAGGGTTAAATCATTTCCTCTGACATGTATTGAAATCCCCACCCTTTCTTCAAGGATCTTTAAATGAGCGTTTTGTGAGCCGCACAGCAACCCCAACAACTGTGGATCAGCAAAACTAATTTTCTTACTGGATTGATATCGCTCTTTAGAATCAGGTTTTCTCAAATACTTCTCCCAAGTGATACGAGTTTTTGCAGTTGCTTAAAAATATTCTTCTCCCCCTTGATCGGGAATGGCAAAAAGCGACCAAGGATTCGAGGGTATGGTTTTCTTTCATCCCTTGGTTTTTTTCGATCGAAACCTCAAACCCTGGCCACCTTGTCGAAGATCCCGCGGATGTTTGCGGGGAGTCCTGATCATGAACCAACAATCTGGAGATTATCCGGATCTTGCCCTAGGTAACAGATAGGTCATCTAAGCCGTCGCTAAAGCTTCCTATCATAGAGTCTAGTTTCATTCAAGAAAAAGTCTAGGGGGTAAGGGAAGAGAAAAAAATCCAGGCATTTATATTTGAATATTAATGCATTATTATGTATTTTATGATATTTAAATAGTAATTAAATAAAAATTCAAAAACCTTCGATTCGATCTATTTTTTCCGAAACCTTGGGTCCTGTGCCACGCGCCTTTGACTTATCCATCTTCCTTAATGACGGTAACATCCTCAGGCACGGCGAACCTGAAGAAATCCTCCGTTAATCTCTTTTCAACATTGAATTTGCCGAGAATAAAGCGGGTGATACCGCCGATGGTATTTTGGATCTCTACCTTTCGGATTTGGAAATGGTTTCTATCAACAAGGATATTGATATGATCGATCTCTTCCCATCGAGGATTGGGTATCAGGGTGAGTTGAATAGCCCCGTCCTCGCCAAGGCCCGACTGCATCACATCAAAGCTCTCTCCTATCTCTTTGAGACCCAGGAATATATCAATAAAAAGAAATAACTCCTTTCCCAATCTGGCGGAAGGATATTCAAAAACCTGTTTTTTCATCGGAATATACCACCAAAGGGTTTTTCCATCCGATGTTAAGGTTTCAGGATCTGGTGTCTTTTGTTCTACCCTAATAAGATAAGGGGATTTTAAAAAAATCTCACCGGTAGCCTGATCGGCCATCCCATTATCCCCAAGCAGTGCCATGGAGCTGGATATGATCTCTCTTTGATAGGGTATCGACAATCCGGGCAGATCCGCATACTGTTTGCGGATCCCATTAAGGACATCCGTGAGATGATCTTCCGCTGAGACTGATTCAATATGATTGATAAACAACCATACAAGCATAAAAAAACCGAACATTACGGCACCCATTTTTTTTATCTCCATATATGCCCGGCCATTTGGAATAAAATGATCATTCATACCTTCAACCCTTATTCTCACAAATCAAAAAAGATAAAGCCCCTGTGAATTTGAACAAAAATGAAGATTATCAAGCCGATTCCTTCAAGACTAGAATCATGTGCCATGGGTCTTGAGCCTTGTACCTTCGCTATTTTCTTCCGAACACATCCCTGGCCTTCACGCCGTCCGAGGGACCTACGATACCCTCTTTCTCCATCATCTCAATCATTCGGGCGGCCCGATTATACCCAACGCGCAACTTTCGCTGCAGCATGGAGATGGAAGCTTGGCCGGTCTGCAAGACCAAATCCACGGCCTCATCATATTTCTCATCCGGTTCCATATCACCTGCCTCGGTATCGTCCGCGGCGGAAACGTGAGTTAAGATGGTATCATCATAATCCGGTTTCATCTGGTTCCGTAAAAAATCCGTAACCCGCTTGACCTCTTCTTCGGAGATAAAGGCCCCATGGATCCTCTCCAACCGGCCCACGCCGGGCGGCATGAAAAGCATATCCCCTTCACCCAGGAGATGTTCCGCCCCGATGGTATCTAAGATCGTCCGGGAATCCACCTTGGATGAGACTTGAAAGGAGATGCGGGTGGGAAAATTGGCCTTAATAATACCGGTCAACACATCCACCGACGGTCGCTGAGTAGCGATGATCAGATGAATACCGGCGGCCCTGGCCATCTGGGCCAACCGCGTGATAGCCTCCTCCACCTCCCTGGATGAGACCATCATTAGGTCCGCCAGCTCATCAATAATCACAACAATGTAGGGAAGATTCTTGTCTACACCTTCCTTAACGTCGGTGGATGAGGGTTTTTTCTCTTTAACCATTTTCCGGTTATAGGCCTCAATGTTTCTAACACCCCTATCCGACAACAACATGTAGCGTCTTTCCATTTCCTCCACTGTCCATCGCAATAAACGGGTGGCCTCTTTCGGTTCCGTGACCACAGGATGAAGAAGGTGCGGGATATCCCTATAAATGGAAAGCTCGATCCGTTTGGGGTCGATAAACAAAAATCGAACCATATCCGGTGAAACTTTGAATAAAAGGCTGTTGATCATAGCATTGAGTGATACGCTCTTCCCGGTGCCGGTGGCGCCTGCCACCAAAAGATGCGGCATCTTCACCAGATCGGTGACAAAAGGAGCCCCTGTGATGTCCTTGCCCAATGCAATAATCAATTTATTCTTGGAGTCTTTATATACATCCGAGGCAATGATCTCCTTGAGATAGACATTGTCCCTTTGGTTATTGGCGATCTCGATTCCGATGGCCGCTTTTCCGGGTAATGGTGCAACAATACGAACACTTGGGGCGCGCAACGCCAAGGTGAGATCATCGGCAAGTCCGGCCACCTTGCTGATTTTGATACCGGGTGCGGGCTTGAATTCATACATAGTGATCACGGGTCCGGGGAGGATCTCCAGGACTTCGCCCTCCACCCCGAAATCATTTAGCCTTTTCTCAAGACGCCTTGCGTTCATCTCAAGGCTCTCACGCTGAACCTCTCCCCATGTCTCTTCAGGCGGATCGTCCAGCAGATCGAGCGGCGGCAGTTGGAAATCCCCGGCCACATTCATGAATGAAAAGGATTCCTGTTCAGGTTTCTTGGGCAACTCCTTTTTGGGTTCAACAATGGTCACCTTTCGTCTCGGTTTTGACTCCTCCTTCTTGATGCTCTCTTTCCTGACTTTTCTCTTCCGTCTCTGTTCCTTCTTTTTGGTGTAATATTCCTTCAGTGACCGAAAGACCGATAAGAGCCATAATCCGATCTTGGAAAAAAGCCATCCAAAGGAAATTCGGGTACAGACCATCAATGACATAATAAAGACAGCCACCAGAAGCACGTAAGCCCCGAAAACATTTAGGACCCTTTTCATAAGTTGAGATAGATACAGCCCGACCCAACCCCCTCCGACAACACTTCCATCTCTAAACGATAATGAATCCGGAACGTATAATTGGATCAGGCCGGAGAATGAAACCACCAAACAGAGAATGGCGATAGCGGTCCCGACCGGTGACATGAGCGTATATTCCTTAAAAGACAGGACGGCCATGATCAAAAATACCACCACCAGCCAGAAGGAAGAGAATCCCAAGAGGAAAAAAATGCCACCCGCCAGATGGGAACCCACCGTCCCGAAAAGATTATGGGCCTCCCCGGAGAGACCTTCTTTACTCCAAATAAGGGGATCTTCCGGGTGATAAGTAAAAAGACTCACGCCAAGGATAATGGCGACCAGAAGAAAAACAAGGCCCTTGATTTCTTTGCGTATCGGTTCCGATTCATTCCGTGAATTCGCTGCCTTCTCTTTGTTTCCCACTCCCGATTCTCCTGTGATTGTTCTTTGCGGACCCTGCGCCTTGCACCCTGAACCTTTTCAACGACTTACACGGGAATAATAATAGGCAATATCAAAGGGCTCCGCTCGATGACCTTAAAGAAAAATCTTTTTAATCGCTTTTTGATATCCGGCGCCACTTCATTCCAGTCGATATGCGCGGGGTTTTCAATCTCACCCAGCACTTCCATAACCACATGCTTGGCATCCTCTAAGATAAATCCTTTCAGGTCTTCAAACAAAAACCCCCTGGAAAGGATATCCGGGCCATAAATGACTTCTCCGGTCTGTTCATCAACGGCCAGAAGCGCAATCACCACCCCATCTCCGGAGAGCTTACGTCGGTCCCGCAAGACCAGCTCGCCCACATCCCCAACCCCTTTTCCATCTACCAGTATCCTTCCTGTTTGGATCTTCTCCCCCATGTCAGCCTGCCGTCCCTGAAAACAGATTGTATCTCCATTTTCCGCAAGCAAAAGACGTTCTTTGGGAATTCCCGTCTGCTGGGCGATTTGGAGATGTTTAACAAGATGACGGTATTCCCCATGTATAGGAATAAAATATTTTGGTTTCACCAGATTCAACATCAACTTGAGTTCTTCCCGGTAAGCGTGACCGGATGTATGGATGTCCGACACCTTTTCATAAATCACCTCGGCCCCCATTCTATAAAGACTATTAATAATGGTCGTGATGGCCTTTTCATTACCTGGAATAAACCGGGATGAAAGGATAATCGTGTCCCCCTTTTTGATCTTAATGCTTTTATGGCTGTCCTGGGCCATGCGTGTCAAGGAGGACATGGGTTCACCCTGACTCCCTGTGGTAATAATCGCGATTTGATCATCAGGCACATGCATGATGGCCTTTTCACTCACCTCAATATCCGGCGGCATGCAAATAAAGCCTTCATTGACGGCTAGGTGTACGTTGACCCGCATACTCCTTCCGCTAAAGGCGACCTTCCTTCCGTAATTTTCAGCGAGATGAATAACCTGTTGGATTCGAGTGATGTTGGAGGCAAAGACGGCCACGACCAAGCGGCCTTTGCTGCGCTGAAACAGATCTTCCAACGTTCGCCTGACTTCGCTCTCGCTCAGGGTAAACCCCTCTTTCTCTGCATTGGTCGAATCTGAAAGTAAGGTCAGGACATTTTTTTCACCATAATGGGCGAACCGGATCAGATCCGTATATTGCTCATCCACCGGGGTGTGGTCTATTTTAAAATCACCGGAATGAATAATAATGCCTTCCGGTGTGTCGATGGCCAATCCCACGCCATCCACGATACTGTGATTCACCCGAATATATTCAACCTGGAAAGGACCGAAAGCATTGATTTCCCCTGCCTGTATCTTATTTAGGGTGGTATTTTCCACGAGATCATGTTCTTTAAGCTTTTCTTTGAGGAGTTCAATCGTAAAGTTGGTCCCGAAAACCGGGATATTAAACTCCTGCAAAAAGAAAGGCATGGCTCCTATATGATCTTCATGCCCGTGGGTAAGGATAACGCTTCGAACCTTTGTCCGGTTCTCCTTCAAATAATGGAAATCCGGGATCACCACATCCACACCCGGCATATACTCCTCTGGGAACATGAGGCCTGCGTCTATCACGAGTATATAATCATCATATTCAAGGGCCATCATATTCAGGCCGATTTCACCCAATCCCCCTAAGGGTATTATCTTCAGCATTGATGTCTTCTCTTGTTGAGGGTCTTATTTTTAGATAGTTATTTATTGATGTCCCCTTCACCCTGCCCTCTCCCCTGGAAATGGGGGAGAGGGGATTCGGGAGAGGATGGATAGTTATTTCCAGCTATTTCAGCCGCTTAATAATTATTCCGAATTTCCAATAGCTTACTGTTAATATAGATTTGAGTCAATAGTGAAAAAGGCCTGAGGCTTTGGGCATAACCAGCAAGGTAAATGAATGGATTCGGCATTTTTACCCTACTTACAGGTTAAAAACCCCCTTGCCTTTAACTTTGTATCCTGAACGCCGAACCCTGAATTTCGAACGAATCGAATGATATTTTCATGACCTTCTCCTTTAATGACTTGATCTATTTTATAAGGTTGTGTTAGGTTGAGATCAATCCATATTCGATCCGAAATGTACTTCCTTCTTTGATGCAATAATGAACGTTTGTCCAAAATGCCCCCTCCCCTCGGAGGCTGTGCTGTGATGGACTTTCCGTGTAAATTTTCATTTCGGTCGAAGGGATAAATCCCTAAAGATCAAGCATTTATAAAATAAGATTTCTTGTAACGCTTTAGCTATTTTCAAAAAATCCAAACAGCTGGATTCCGTGATCAAACCTGTCCTGCACTTGATGAGGGGCTGCGGAATGACAGGAAAGGGAAAATCATAAGGAAAAATAAAATGCGTGCTTCATAAAGGTATAGCGATAATAAAATCAATCGTCATTCCGCGACTTGATCGCGGAATCCAAGCCTTGCACCTCATCATTTTCAAAAGGCTAAACTGTTACGATTTCTCGGCCAACGCCGACCCGAAGGAGTTCGTCGTGGGCTCTAAATAGAGTTTTGACACGGTCTCTCACGGTAAGGAGTGGGGAGAAGCAATCTTTAAAAGGAGATGATACCATGGCCAGTGTAAACAAAGTTATTCTGATTGGAAATTTAGGGACAGACCCGGAGGTCCGTTATACGCCTAGCGGGACCGCCGTGGCCAATTTCAATGTGGCGACCAACGAACAATGGACCAATAAGGATGGAGAAAAAGGGGAGCGGACAGAATGGCATAAAATCGTGGCATGGGGTCGTCTGGGTGAAATATGCGGTGAGTATCTCCGCAAAGGCAAACAGGTATTTATCGAAGGAAGAATTCAAACAAGATCCTGGGAGGATCGCGACGGCAACAAACGATACACGACGGAGATCGTAGCGCAAGCCATGCAGATGCTGGGTTCTGTGGATAGTCGTGAAGGCCGAGCCCAATCCGTGGAAGAACGGTTCCCGACTGAAGAGCCCGTCACTATTCCGGAGGATGATATCCCTTTTTGATCCTTAAGACATCTAAAACCGTCTGTCCCAAATTACCTAGATCACGATCCACCCTAATCCCTGCATTTTCAAGGGCCTGAACCTTATCCTCGGCCTTGCCCTTGCCTCCCGAAATGATGGCCCCCGCATGTCCCATCCTTTTACCGGGAGGAGCCGTCTGCCCGGCGATAAAGGCTATAACCGGTTTTGAAAATCCTGTTTGGATATACTCGGCGGCTTCCTCCTCCGCGCTGCCGCCGATCTCACCGATTAATACAACCGCTGCGGTCCCAGGATCATCATGAAATCGCTTCAGATGATCGATGAATGAAGTCCCGATTATGGGATCGCCACCGATACCGATACATGTGGATTGTCCCAACCCTACACGTGTTAATTGATCCACCACTTCATAGGTGAGGGTCCCGCTTCTGGAAATCACTCCCACTTCACCAGGGCGGTGTATGGGCCCAGGCATGATTCCGACCTTGGTCTTGCCCGGCGATATAATGCCCGGACAATTGGGGCCGATGAGCACGCAGTCTTTACCCTTTATCATCTCCATCACCCTGACCATATCAAGGATGGGAATTCCTTCCGTAATACAGACGATCACATGGATTCCGGCTGATGCCGACTCCATAACGGCGTCAGCGGCAAAAGGCGGCGGCACAAAAATACAAGATGTATTGACGCCTTCCTTTGCCACGGCTTCCTGAACCGTGTGAAACACCGGCACGCTTTCAGCCTTTTGACCGCCCTTCCCGGGCGTTACGCCGGCCACCACCTTCGTTCCATACGCCAGCATCTGCTGTGTATGAAAAGATCCCTCTTTTCCCGTAATTCCTTGCACAACCACTCGTGTATTCTCATCAACCAGTATACTCATTGATAATCCTCGTAGTAGACTCAAATGAATGTCCATCCATTAATCCCCCCTCCCCTCGCGGGAGGGGGGAAAACGCGGAGTCCTTTGACATTCCCAGCTTTGCCACCCCCACCCTTACCCTCTCCCGTCAAGGGGGAGGGGATTTGGGGTATTTCTGGATGAGCATTATTTAAAAAGTGGAGGTCATGTTTGTGTTTGAGAGACCATATCTCACAAAAAATTCCAATAAACTCCACAGTGATCCAATATTTGGGTTTTACGCCTATAGACCCTTATTCATTTTATATGAATTCCATAAAACCCAAACATTGGATCACCCGCTACTCACAAAATAGATATGGCCTCAAAAAAACAAACATGACCGTAGCATGGTGATTAAGAGTAAAGCCTTGCACCCTGCGCCCTGAACCTTGTCGAAGATCCCGCTGATTTGTGCGGGGCGACTCCTTTCTCATCCTTGTTTTGCTACCAGTTCAGCAGCCTCCGCCATATCCTTGGCAACCAGAAATTCCAGATCCGATTCTTCCAATATCCTCCTGCCCTCTTCCACATTGGTCCCCTCTAAACGCACAATTAACGGGACCCGGATTTCTATTTTCTTGGCTGCCGCCAATACCCCGCGGGCAAGGACATCACAGCGCAAAATACCGCCGAAGATATTGATTAGAATCGCCTTGACCCGTTCGTCTCTTGTGATGATCTCAAATCCTTTGGTGATCATCTCCTCACTGGCACCACCGCCCACATCCAAAAAATTGGCTGGTTCCGCGCCCGCCATCTTGATCACATCCATGGTGGCCATGGCCAGGCCCGCGCCATTCACCATGGCCCCTATATTTCCTTCCAATCGGATATAATTGATGCCATACTTGTCGGCCTCGCGCTCAAGTGGGTCCTTTTCCATGGGATCCGCCAAACCGCGCATGTCTTTATGGCGAAAAAGGGCATTATCGTCCAGATCCATCTTGGCATCCACGGCCAGCACCCTTCCCTGTTTGGTGATGACCAAGGGATTGATCTCAACAAGTGAACAATCATAATCAATAAAGATATGGTAGAGTTTATCCATCACTGCCATTAATTCCTTTAATGTATCCGGGCCGGGTTGAGGGTTCAATCTATACGCAAGGGTCCTTCCCTGGTAGGGCATCCACCCCACTTGCATGTTCACATGCTCACGTTGGACAAGACCAGGTGTTTTCTCAGCCACCTCCTCGATATCCATACCACCGGCAGGACTAAAGATCATGACCGGCCGGGCCTTAGAGCGATCCATAACCATGGCCAGATAATATTCCCCTTCAATCTCCGCCCCCTCCTCGATCAGCACACGAAGAACCTTTTTCCCCTCAGGTCCGGTCTGTTTGGTGACCAGGGGATGGCTGAGGATATCCATGGTTGCTGTCTTGACATTATCCGGGGAATGCGCCACCCGGACACCCCCGCCCTTTCCTCGACCTCCGGCATGTACCTGGGCCTTCACCACCCATGGCGGCCCGTTTATCTGCCGGATAACCCCATCCACTTCATCCGTTGACGCAACCACCACCCCATTCGGCACCGGAATCCCGGATTTACGAAATACCTCTTTTGCCTGATATTCATGTAGCTTCATATGACTTCCTTATAATCCCTAACAAATTGTTAAGGGGTTTATTTCGCATTCCCTTTCCATTGTCAAGTTGAAGTTTGTCCACCACGATATGAATTTTTTATGCATAAGGTCCCAAAAACCATTGACCCTTTTGGCGAAGTGATATACACTTGCAGATATCATATTATATGGGAGTGCTATATTATGAGAAACAGAAGGACTATTATTACCATTTCCGAAAGCGAGAAATCATGGCTCGCCGCTTATAGCAAAAACAATCATATTTCAATGGCTGAAGCGATCCGTAGAAGCATTGCTCAACTCAAAGAACAGGAAGTTGAGGGTGTCTATCAAAAGCTGGTCCACGAGACAAAAGGGATCTGGGATAAAGGAGACGGCTTGAAATATCAGAATAAAATTCGATCTGAATGGGATTAATATGCTAAACAGACTCCTCGATTCAGTCATACTGATCGACCATTTCAATAATATCCCTAAAGCAACGGCCTTCATCCTGAGTCTAAAACCGGAACAAACCTCAATTTCGGTTATCACCAGAGCGGAGATTTTAGTGGGAATTGCTGATGAGGACAAAGACAAGGTATTATCTTTTTTAGACCAATATGCTATTTTACCTATCGATAAAGAGATCGCGGATATTGCTGCCGACCTAAGACAAAAACATGGATGGAAGCTCCCCGATGCCTTTCAGTCAGCTATTGCCGTCCATTATCATATCAAGCTGTGCACCCGAAATACAAAAGACTTCAATCCACGAAAACATTTATTTATCGAAATTCCATACAAGGTAACCTAATGAACGGACATTTAAAAATCTTTTTCCTGTTATTATGGTTACAAGTGACTATACCATTTCAGGGCATTTCAAAATCATTGTCTCCTTTAGATATTAGTGATATAGATTAATAGATATTGATACTAATAGAGTTTATTTAATGCAAAGGATTTCAAATGATCCAGAAAAATTTAAGTGAAATACGCGATCTATTATATCCCATCTTTCAACAAACAAACGTTTTAAAAGCCATCCTATTCGGATCCACGGCAAAAGGAACAAAATCGAAAAGGAGTGATATTGATCTCCTAATACTCATAGAAAGTGAGAAACGTTTTTTTGATCGATATGACGACTTCAATGAAATATATGATGTTTTAAAAGGGAAAGCGGTGGACATGCTCATATATACACCTAAAGAGCTTGAGAATATTTCTGGGAGAAAATTTATTAGAAAGATCCTATCCGAAGGGCAAATAATTTATGAGCATTGAAAAAATCAGGAAAGAAGCAGATCGTTGGTTTCACACCGCTGAAGATGATTTGGATACTGCTATTGTCCTTAAAGAAAACAGTAAATTCGCCCATTCATGTTTTCATGCTCAACAAGCCGCCGAAAAAGCCGTTAAAGCAATTTGGTATTTTGAAGACGCTGATCCGTGGGGCCATTCTGTAAAAAAATTGATCGATGATCTCGAGGGGGTCAATCTGGTTGTATACAATAATCTATCAAAAGCGATTCGCTTGGGAACAATCCTTGACAGATTTTATATCCCAACAAGATATCCGAACGGGCTTCCTGATATTACCCCCGATATGGCCTTTGATGAGGAGGACTCCAACACATGTATAAAAGCCGCACAGGAAATCATCGATATTGTCAGAGCTCATTTCGATAAATCAATAAACGCTTCTATAAAAAAGGACAGATAATATCTTGGTACTTTAACAGGTCGAATCCAATATCCTCAGCAACTTTTTCCTTCCAAATCAAAAGTGGAATTCATACCATGGATATCGAGAAACACCTTTCCAAAAAAGACCCTCTAAACATCTTTCAGAAGCAGGTTCGCGTCGGATTTTTCAAGGATAGAGGCAAAATTTCGCATGCTTTCGGAGAGTTTAGTCAGTTCCTCTGACTGGGCCACGGGAATATCTCGGCTGCCGAGGGAATCCAGGGCATGGATGACATAGTGGATACTCAGGGTATCCACACTGCGGGCAGGTTGGTAACGGGGATCATTGCTTTCCGCGTCAAGGGTCTCGGAGAGGATCTGGCACTGTTCCAGTTCAAATAGGATCTGGTTGACCAATTTGATGGGGATCTCCAAGTTATTGGAGATCTGGCCCGCCGTCCAGGGGCGATCGCCTTTACGAAAATTTTTCACACATGCGTGTACGATACCCAGCGCCAGCAGTTTTTTAAAAGAGGGGCTCACCTTGAGTGAATCCGGCTCAAACTCATAGCTTTCCACATTCTGGTGAGCGAATGAGATCTCGGCACCAAACAAAACCACCATCCAACTCATCTGCATCCAAACCATGAAAAGCGGCACGGCTGCAAATCCACCGTAAATCGCCCCATAACGAGAAACACCTATCTGAAACGTGATATAGACCCACTGGACCAATATATAAAACGTACCGGCCACGACCCCACCCAAAAGACCGGAGCGGACCCGGATCTTGGTGTTGGGCATAAACAGATAGATGAACGAAAAAAGCAACCACACCACACCATAAGGCAGTGCCCTTAAAAAGATCAAAATAACAGGGCTCATGGGGCCTAAAAGATCGATTTTTTCTGTTACATGTGTGATTTGGGTAGTGATCAATACCGTCATACTGCCGTAAATAATCAACAGGAACGGGCAAATGAGCATAATGGCCAAATAATTACTCAGCTTTCTGCTCCATTTCCTCGCATGGGTGATTCCCCAGATTTCATTAAACGAACTCTCGATATTGTCCAACAGCATAACGGTAAGTGCAAAGAGAATCAGCACCCCGATCCCCGCGATGAGACCGCCTTTGACGCTTTCAACCATGGAATTGGCCCAGGTGATGATCCACGTGATGACCTCTTCCTGTCCCTTTAGTTGTTCAAAAAGTTCATCCTCTAAAAGTTTTTCAAGACCGAAACCCCTGGCCACGCCAAAGGCCATAGCCACCACGGGGACGACGGAGAGCATGGAATAGAAAGTCAACGCGGATGCACGCAGGCTGCATTTATCCTCCTTAAACCCGCGTATGGCCAGGATAATGATCCGAAGGAGCTTGATCAATAATCTTTTGTGCCCGGTGAGTTCTTTTAGGCGGATCCGCCAAACGTCTTGCCGTAGGAATTCAATAAGCTTGGAGATGGTCCATGGTTGCATAGGGTGCTTTCTCAGTTAAAATTTTTTATGTAGATAAGATAACCGATAACGTGGACATGCTAAAGAGCGTTCATCCTTTAGTCCCCTCCCTATCCGGGAGAAAGCCTTTCCACATCCTCTCCCGTATCAAGCACGAAATAGGCTCTAACCCTCCCCCTCGACGGGGAAAGATTGGGGTGGGGGTGGAAAAGAAAGACCTGGCCACCCTCCCCTTTATCCCCTCCCATCAAGGGAGGGGAAATGAGCTGGCTGAATTCATAAACCGAATTCAATATCGATGCATCATAGGAAGCCTAATCAAAATGATCGATCCCCTGTTTCCCGCGAATAAGTTCTCGGAAATGATCGGCTTGCCAAGGGGATAGGATTTGGGTGAATGGTTTGAATATGTCTCAAGTCATAGCAATAGTATATGCATATATGAATATCTGTCAATCAAAGGCCCCCTTCATACGTTTCTAATGCCTCTGAAGGTGAAACATTTCCTTTTCCAGATAAATCAATGCAGAGGATAGACGGGTTTTGGCCAAAAACCATCCAAAAACAACACCAAAGGTATTCACGGCCATATCCAGGAATTCCATGGACCGATATCCCATCAGCCCCTGAAGGAATTCCAAGGCGACCCCCATGACGATAAGACCTATACCGACATGACCATAGGTTGCGCCATGGAGATAACAAAAACCAAACCATAGCATCATAAAGGCATATGCAACGAAATGCGAGATCTTATCCAATCCGGTGAAACCGGCCATCTCAGGTGGTGAAGGATCCAGTGAAAGAAATACCACTATCCCGATGAAGATCCATCCCAAGAACAACCAAAACTTTATCCATTTTAAGGGTTTCATATGAGGTGATTTTCCAAATAGGATAGCTACTGTTCATCCAGAAACCAACGTTTCTGGATTCAAGCGATCAGCCGTCAGTTCTCATCGGTCAGCCAAAGCATTTTTAAGACAAGTGGTTAGCTGATGGCTGAATGCTGATCGCCTTTCGGCCCAAAGCTCAAAGCCGATGGGCTGAATGCTCCAGGCAGAAATCTCTCCTCCCCTCGCGGGAGGGGTTATGGGAGGGAATTTGGCATATTTCTGGATGGGCACCAATTAAAATTTAAATCCCTTGACAAGCAGTAGGGATTCAAAGTAATACATAATCCCAATCACCAAGTCACACCCATGACAATAATCCCTCATCTCAGGAGTTCTGAATCATGACCCTCACCAAGGATCGTATTATCCAATCTCTTTATAGGCGTCTTGACATCCCAAGAATCGAATCCATCCAGATCATGGATTCATTCTTGGAACTTATGAAAAGAACGTTGGAAAACGGCGAGAGCATGGTGATCAGCGGATTCGGCAAATTCTGCATCAAAAACAAAAATGATCGGCGAGGAAGAAATCCCCAGACCGGCAACGACCTTACGCTGGAGGCGAGGCGGGTCGTTACTTTTAAAAGTTCTCCCGTACTCATCGACAAAGTGAATAGAAAAGATTCTCCTCCCAATTAGCTGGGACAAAGGAGTCAATTGTCCCGGGATTCAAAGGTTCAAATTTTTTTCCAACGATTTTATCAAGCCTTTTTCTCGTTCTCTTAACCTTGTGACTTGGCGATCTTGACCCATGTATCACGCAAGGTGGCGGTCCGGTTAAAAACCAATCTGTTCTTGGTTGAGTCCTTCAAATCCACACAAAAATAACCCAACCTTTCAAACTGATATCGGCTCCCGGGTGTAGCACCCTGAAGACCGGGCTCCAGTTTCGCCGATGATATGATCTCTAATGATTTTGGATTCAAATGGGTTTTAAAATCCATTCCCTCCTTTCCAGCATCCGGATCAGGCGTTTTAAATAAATGATCGTACAAGCGTACCTCCGCTTCAACAGCGTGATCAGCCGAGACCCAATGCAATGTGGCCTTGACCTTTCGGCCGTCCGGCGCGTCTCCACCTCGTGTATCAGGGTCATAGGTACAGTGCAGTTCAATCACCTGTCCGGTCTCTTTATCTTTCACAACGTCCATACACTTGATGAAATAGGCATAGCGCAACCTGACCTCACGCCCCGGTGCCAGTCGATAAAACTTCTTGGGCGGGTCCTCCATAAAATCATCCTGTTCAATATAAAGCACACGCGAAAAAGGAATCTTCCTCGTCCCCATGCTTGAATCCTCAGGGTTGTTGACGGCATCCAATTCTTCGGATCGGTCTTCCGGATAGTTGTCGATAACGACCCTAAGGGGGCGGAGCACGGCCATGACACGAGGAGCCCGTTTATTAAGGTCTTCACGAATGCAATACTCAAGCAGCGCCAAATCCACGGTGCTGTCTCTTTTGGCAATCCCAATACGATCACAAAAGTCTCGAATCGCTTCAGTTGTGTAACCACGACGTCTTAGACCCGATAAGGTCGGCATGCGAGGATCATCCCATCCCGTCACGTATCCGCCCGCAACCAACTCCAGCAGCTTTCGCTTGCTCATGACCGTGTAGCTGAGATTCAATCGCGCAAACTCTATTTGTTGGGGGTGGCAATCCACATCCAATTCGTCCAGCACCCAGTCATACAAAGGCCGATGATCTTCAAACTCCAAGGTGCACAAGGAATGGGTGATCCCTTCAATGGAATCAGAGAGGCAGTGGGTAAAATCATACATAGGGTAGATGCACCATTTATTACCAGTGCGGTGGTGGGGCATATGCAGTATCCGGTAAAGAACCGGATCACGCATATTCAGATTAGGAGATGCCATATCGATCTTTGCCCGCAATACGCGAGAGCCGTTTTCGAATTCTCCGGCCCGCATGCGTTGAAACAGATCCAGGTTTTCGGCCACGGATCGCGTTCGAAAAGGACTTTCCTTGCCAGGTGTGGTTAAGGTCCCCCGGTATTCCCGAATTTCATCGGCATTGAGATCGCAGACATAGGCCTTGTCCTTTTTGATAAGCTGGACGGAATATTCATACAATTGATCAAAATAGTCGGAGGCGTAATACAGGTGCTCACCCCAATCAAATCCGAGCCATCGCACATCCGACATGATGGATTCAACATACTCTGTTTCTTCTTTGGTGGGATTGGTATCATCAAAACGCAAATGACAGGTCCCGCCTTCATGTTCCAAGGCGATACCGAAATTCAAACATATGGATTTGGCATGACCAATATGCAGGTATCCATTGGGTTCAGGGGGAAAACGGGTCACAACACGGCCTTCGTTTTTATTGTTTTTAAGGTCTTCCGCGATGATCGTCCGAATAAAATCCATGGAGACAGGAGGACTTGTTTCCGGCATATAGGGTTCTCCTTGCTTTTAAAAATGTTTTTTGAATCCGATTTATTAAAGGTTCCAAAATAATCTAGACAGATTTCACCCCCTCACCCTGTCCTCCCCCGAAATTGGGGGGGGGGAGGATTGGGGTGAAGGGGAATGCACGATGAAAATTATTTTGAGACGATTAATAATAGGCGAATAATGGCTCAATTGCGTTCACTAAGTCAAGCCGGAACTTGGACACAAATCGTTCGATCAAATCAATCATCCCATCGCCCCGGTTGAGGAAGCTGCGGCAATGTCATTTCAAGCCCGCGACGAACTCGGTCGGGTCGGCGATTGCTGGAAAATATTTTTTTTGTCGGTAAATGAAATCCAATCAAAAAACAATATTTGTAACCGTTTAGCCTTTTGAAAATGATGATATGCAAGGCCTGGATTCCGCGATCAAGCCTGCCCCGCACTTGATGAGGGGTTGCGGAATGACGTTTGATCTTATTAGCGCTGTACCTTTGTGAGCCGCACATTTTATTTTCCCTGATGATTTTCCCTTTTCCGCCTGCCTGCGCCGCGTCCGACACGGTAGACAGGTCATTCCGCGACTTGATCGCGGAATCCAGTTGTTTGGATTATTTGAAAATAGCTAAAGTGTTACCCATATTTTAAAATCATAAAAAGGAAACCCCCGAGTCTATAATCAAACTCAGGGGTTTTAGGAGGAAAGAGTGTATGGCTCTTTCACGTTGAAAGGCAATGTCTAGAGGATGAAAATCAATAGCTTACCCATATTACCATAACCTGGTGCAAGCTCAGGTTAGAAAAAATATCCAAGGCTGTTGGCAAAGACTCTCCGGGAAAAGTATCTCAGGTGATGGATAAGCCCCGGTGATGCATTCACCCTTGGCTGAATGATCTTTTTCGGGCAAGTCGATCCAAACATCTTCATGGCTTCCTGCCTTAAAATTTTTTGAAGATCATCTTTCAGGGTGTCCCCATATTCATGAAGACTGAGATCGGTCATAGGCTTTGTACCAACTCCTAAACTGTGTATAGCAGACTTCATGCCAATCAATTTATCAAAAGCTTCTTTAAATATACCATCGTCATTTATGCCGGTTCCCTTTAATATCATTGGATTTATTCTTATCTAAACTGGGCCACGTCATTCCATGATTCATGACGAAGAGATGATAAGCGGATTTCCTATGCGAATTTGTTAAACAATTTGGACACCATGCCAAAAATTTGGCGAAAATTCAGTCTGTTCTGGTCAGGATATTGCATCCATCCATGATATCTGAATAGATGGCCTTAAAATATCATGGGATAAAACAATGACGTTAAGAGATCTATTGGCCGAAGCAATGGGCAGGTCGGAATTTGTTATAGTCGTCGTGGCGGACGTCCGTGGTTTCTCAGCATTCAGCAAAAGACATGAATCAACGGACATCGCCATGTTTATTAAACGCTTCTATATGAGGATGATTGATGATTATTTTTCAACCGCCAATTTTTATAACACCCGCGGTGACGGTCTATTGATGACGTTTCCTTATTCTGAGAAAACGCTTCCCCAAGTCGCCGAAGACGTCATCAAAAGCTGTATGCAGTGTCTGAGCGAATTTCCCCGAATCTGCGAGGGGGACCCCATGATTAATTTTAAAACCCCTGAAAATATCGGTTTTGGCATCGCAAGGGGGACCGCTTGCTGTCTGTATTCAAATAATCAGGTCATTGACTATTCCGGCCATCTTCTAAATCTATGTTCGCGGTTAATGGACCTGGCCCGACCCAGCGGTATCGTCATTGATGGCCACTTTCTGCGCGATATGATCCCTGAAGAACTCAAAAAGGATTTTATTGAAAAGGAAATATATATTCGAGGAATCGCTGAAGAAAAGGCCTATAAAATCTTTTGTCTTGATGGATATGTAACCATCTCCGAGGAATATTCAAATCCTTCAAGGGGATCACAATGGCATACCATTGAGAAAGAATTTAGGATGTATGAGATCGGACGGTTGGGCAGCCTGAGGATCCATCTGCCGACCTACATCAGACCAGGAACAGGGATAAAGGTCGCCATGATCTATCCCAAAATGAATAAAGGCAGGGCTGTTAAAGGTTATCGAGCCTATCGCGAGTTCAAGGATTATGAATATAACTGTGATGCCGACGAGCCGAAAGTGATTTTGTCTTTACATGAGGCCTATAAATTCCTCAGAGGATTAGGGGTCCTGCAATCCAAACCCATCCATTTTAAAATCCAATTTATTCCGGACCGGGCCATTAATCAATGAAGCCATAAATTTTTTCTACCGATTCAGCTATTTTCTTTTAGATCAAAAAGTTATTTCCAATCTAGATCCCGATACGGATCAAGGTCTTTACCCGTTTCGGATCCGCGAACCTTTCCAGGGCCGTGGATAGCCCTTCCAGATCTAAAATACCGCTCACAAGCGGTTGGGTCTTGATTTGCCCTTTTACCAACAGATCCAAGACCTCAGGGAATTCCGTTGTATAGATCATGGAGCCGAAAATCTTTAATTCTTTTCTGACAATGGGTGTGGTCAGGAGAGGATGAGGTGAACCGGGCAATCCCAAAATTACGATCGTGGCACCAGGTGACGCAGCCTTGATAGCCTCATCAAAGGCCGATGAAGCCCCGCTTGTTTCATAAATAAGATCAAAAGGTCCCCGGGATAAGAGTTCGTCAGTAGAGGTTAATCCCGCTGTGGCACCCAACCCTTCAGATATCCATAATCGATCGCGGACAAGGTCAAACGTGAACACATCATTCCCTTCCCGCCTGATGAGTTGCACCATGATCAAGCCGATTACACCGGCACCAAACACCAGGACACGCTGCCCCGGTTTCGGACGGGCCTTGAGAAGTGCATGATATGCCACGGCTATGGGTTCAGTAAATACGGCGGTTTCATCATCCAGTAAATCAGGCACCGGCCATGTATATGGATAAGGAACTTTAACGTATTGTGCGAACACACCATCAATATCGAGCCCCAGTCGAACCTTCTGGAGGCATATATTTCCCATGCCCGATTGACAGATTGGACAGGCTTCACATGGAAAATTCGGTTGGATCGTCACGCGCTGGCCGATTTTACGATCCTTTACTTCTTTACCCATGGACACGATACGACCCACTGCTTCATGACCCGGGATGCGAGGCAGGGGAATGACCATTTTCCCCTTGTAAACGGAATCATCGGAACCGCAAATGCCGGCCAAATCGACCTGAATAAGGACCTCGTTAGGACCCGGTTCAGGGCGATCCACATTTTGGATTTTCAATTCACCCGGTTTTACCAGAATCGCGCATTTCATCATTTCCTCCTATGATGTTTGTCTACTCCAGAAAAAGTGTTAATTTGATCTAAGTTATCAATCTTCCAAACAATTCGCCGCAAATTTCC
>JAFGGA010000184.1 GCA_016930835.1 Deltaproteobacteria bacterium | reverse complement strand
TATGCCTGCGGGTCAAAATCACTCCAACTTCGCTTTATAGTCAGGCTTTCGGCGCCTCGTTACGATAACTGGTGCAAGATTCAGGTAATAATATGACTGCTGATAAATGGGACCAGGTTAAGATATAGACCTCAGTCTTCAAATATTGATACCTCTTCATGATCGATTTCTATTTTTCATCTTTAGGTATGATGTAGCGCGGATGTTTGTTGTGCAGCTTGTAATAGGGCGTCTCCCATCCGATATCTTCCTTGGCGATCAGTGGTCTGAAACGGCCTTCGGCTTCGGCTTTTTCAAGGGCCTTTAAGAATACGTCCTTTGCGCGTGAGACCCCCATCTCCAGGACCGACCCATAATCCACCTCAATGGCCCCCTCGGGGCAGATCATCTCACAAAAATAGCAATATTCACACCCTTTCTTAAAAATTTTGGGAAAAAGAGAAAGATCAATGGCATCCATTGGACAGTGGTCCATGCAAAGCCTGCATTCGGGGAATCGGCACTTTTTTTCATGAAATGTCTTTTTTATTCGGGGGCGTGCGGAGCCATAGGCCTCGGGTGGCAACGGTTCGGGCAAGGGAGGGGGTTCGGCCTCACCTGACTTGATTTTTGTGCTAAGTTGAACCATTTCCCGACCGAAATCCTCGGCTTCCTTGAGGTCGATTGCATCCGGGTGGCCATCGGTAAAATAGGGTTTGGGCAGGTTTGGGAGATAAACACTTCCGTACCAATCCCGTGTCCCTATCACAGTCAGCCCTTTGTTCTGAAGCAATTCAACGATGCGTGGAAAAAATCTTTCCGGTTTTGTTCCGTGGGTTGAAAACACGAATGCGTGTTTTTCTTCGAGAACGGGCAAGGATTGGATGAACCTTTCTACATTAGCTGGAACCGCGGCCCATACCGGGCTGCCCAGGCCTATTAAATCATAGTTGTCCAGCTTGGTCGTATCCACGAGCTTTAAGGCTTTTAGATCACATCTCGCAACAAGTGGTGCCACAGCGTTGTGAATGGCATGGGCGATCTTTTTCGTGTTTTTTGTCAGGGAAAAATAAACAATTACACAATCCATGTCTTCATCTCCATTTTAATAAAGAAATCATTACCAGAGTTAATCATACCGTTCGACAATGTTCATTTTCATATAGATGTAAATCCTTGAAGTATTGAGGTTATCTATTGTATCATGCAATAATAGATGTATTAAGAGAATAATCCGAAAATGATTCGGGTCCTCCGATCCTTTTTAAAGCATATCATCATGATGTTTTATGAACAATCCTCAAAATCAAATGGAACATATTGATATCATAGTTGAAAATTATGTTGACTTTCAAATTGCTTATCTAAATCGAAAAGTTGTTATGGCAAGAGATATAGAAATATCCGTCATTTCTATTGATGACCTCATTGCATTAAAAAAAATAGCAGGCAGAAAAAGGGATGAAATAGATATCCTGGCCCTGCAGAAAATAAAGGAACTGCAAAATGAAGAAGCGTGAAAATACGGATGATGAATACCTTGATATTGAAGATCTGAAAAGATATATATCCCTTTCAACGGAAAAAAAGCTTATTTATCTCCAAGAGGCTAATCGTTTTTTTTCAGAAGCGGTACCTCCTGAAACCAAAGAAGCTTGGGAGATATTAAGGAAAGAAGGCTGGTGAGTAATAAACAGGTATTGGTTGTGATTGATTTCACTCATCCGGGAATTGTTTGTATATGAATACGAATCAGGTAAAAGGAGGATATGCCATGGACCCTTGTTTTGATATTGAACGATTTTATCGGACATTTCGAGATATCAGCACATTGGTGCATTCCAGTTCCGATGTGAAGGAAGTCCTTGAGCTTGTCGTCAAAAAGGCCACCGAAGCGGTTGACGCCAAAGGAGCTCTTCTACGTATCCTGAACCTGGAGACCAGTCAGCTGGAGTTGAGCGCCTTTTATGGCCTGAGTGAACGATACTTGTCCAAAGGCCATGTCTCCACGGCAAAGGTCATTACAGATCTTTGCCGACAGAATAAGGTCATCATCATTTCAGACGTCCAGACAAACCCGCGTGTCCAATATCCCCGTGAGGCCCAAGAAGAGGGAATTGCGTCCATGGTGGACCTGCCTCTCACTCTTGGACATCATGTTGTGGGCATTATTCGCATTTTTTTTTCGGATAAGAGAGAATTTTCCGAAGAGCACATTTATTTTCTGGTGGCCATTGCCGAGCAATCCGCCCTGGCCATTGACAAGGCCCGTCTGATCGAAAAACAGCAGGCCCAATACCAGCACCTTGCAATCCAAACCGAAAAATTATCCGCGCTTGGAAGAATGGCCGCGGGAATCGCTCATGAGATCAATAATCCCTTGGGTGGCATACTTCTTTTCGGTTCAAACTTGATCAAAAAAGTTCCCAAGGAAAGTGCCCTCCACGATGGTCTTGAGGTGATCATTAATGAGAGCAAGAGATGCAAGCGGATCATACAGGATCTTTTGGAATTCTCACGGGAAAGACCGCCGTCAAAGGCCATGGCCAATATTAACGATATTATCGAGAAGGCACTGATTATCCTTGAAAATGAATTCCGGTTAAAGCACATCCAGATTAACAAAGATCTTTCGGAGAAAATCCCAGACCTCCTTTTGGATAGTGGTCAATTGCAGCAGGTTTTTGTAAATATTTTGATCAACGCCGTAGAGGCCATTCAAGAGAAGGGCGTTATCATCGTTCAGAGTAGCATGGCTTTCAATCCTGAGCGTGTGTTGGTGGAGATTACGGATACGGGCAGTGGTGTCTCTCAGGAGCAACTATCCCATGTCTTTGAACCCTTTTTTTCCACCAAACCAAAGGGCACGGGCCTTGGACTGGCCTTGAGTTACGGCATCGTCCGGAATCATGATGCAGATATCCACGTCAACAGTCACCCCGGTGAGGGGACCTGTTTTATTATTGAATTTCCTGTCCCTCGAGATAATGAACCCCCAAAAACCGAAGGCATTTAAAAATGGTACCCATGAAGATATTGGTGATTGATGATGAATATGTAATCTGTGAAGGGTGCCGCTTGGCGTTTTCAGACAGCGAGCACTCGGTTTCCACGGAGATGACGGGCAAAGGCGGTCTGGATGCTCTACGGAAGGGCCCGTTTGATATTGTCCTCTTGGACATGAGACTCCCGGATATGGATGGTATGGATATCCTGAAGACCTTGCACAAGGAAAATCCGGACATCTATGTGATTGTTATGACAGGTTATTCCACCGTCCAAAATGCCGTTGAGGCCATGAAGGTGGGGGCCTTTGATTACCTGGCCAAGCCCTTTTCAGACGACGAGCTTCTCATTGCCGTGGGAAGGGCTGTTGAGAAGAAATGTCTGGTGGAAGAGAATCTTGTGCTTCGCAAGGAACTTCTGGATCGATTCGGCTTTAATAACATCATTGGGCAGAATCCGGAGATCCTTCGGATTTTTGCTCAGGTTAGAAAAGTTGCGCCCACTGATAGCACGGTACTCCTTCAGGGGGAGAGCGGCACGGGGAAGGAACTCTTTGCCAGGGCCATCCACGCACACAGCAAAAGGGCTGCTCGGCCATTCGTGGCCGTTGACTGCAGCACCCTCGCCCCTACGCTTCTAGAGAGTGAACTCTTTGGGCATGTCAAAGGGGCATTTACAGGAGCGGTTCAAGATAAGATGGGGATTTTTGAAGCAGCCAGAAATGGGACCCTTTTTCTGGATGATATCACGAACCTATCCATGGAGATCCAAGGTAAACTCCTCCGGGTGCTTGAGTTGCAGGAATTCAGACCGGTGGGTGCCGGGACCGTGAGAAAGACGAATATGCGGATTATTGCCGCCACGAACAAGGATTTAAGGGATCTCATTGTCGAGGGTATGTTCAGGGAAGACCTTTTTTATCGATTGAATGTCTTTCCTATCTTTATTCCTCCCTTACGTCAGCGCAGGAATGATATCCCTCAGCTGGCGTATCATTTTTTGAGACGTTTTTGCCGGCAGACCGGAAAGAAGATACAGGGTTTTTCCGATGATGCACTTCAGGCACTGGTGGACTATCCATGGCCCGGTAATGTACGTCAGCTTATGAATGTGATCGAGCGTCTTGTGATCATGGCCGACCAATCCTCTTTTGACCTTTGCTATCTGTTGGATCATCTTCATTTGAAAAGGACCAGGGGGTGTGAATCCATTCCGGAAACCTTAGATGGACTTAAAACATATAAGAAGGATCTCATTGAAAAAGACTATGGCCGGACTGAAAAGGCCTTTCTGATCAAGGCATTAAATTCTTGCAATGGGAACATTACCCATGCGGCTGAAAAAGTCGGAATGCAGCGGTCCAATTTTTCTGCTCTGATGAAAAAACATCACATTTCATCGAATAAGGATGACTAAAATCGTATATTGTTTTATATGGTAAAAATTTATCGTAAAAATAAATAGTTCAATGGATTCATTCCTTTCAGCCGTATAGATCTTTATATATTCGGTCAAACCATCCAGTCATCCGCATTCATTATCAAAATCTAACTGCCTGATATTACGTCTAAATAGCCTCAGCCTAATTTTGGTTGTTTTATCTTGGATCTGGAACGGGTTTTGCTCTCTTTATGATTGACGGTCGAGCAAGTCGTCTTTCCACTTTACCCCGGATTGAGCAGGCCAACCAAGATGGAATTGCAACATCCGGGTTGACTCAAATCTTTTAGGGAGGAGGCAGGGTTATGAATCAACTTCAAGAAATGATGGGAACGGCACCCCAGGTACATCCTTATATCCTTTTGATGGAGGATGAGGTCAACCTGGCCAAAGGATTACAAATGGTGCTGCGAGAGGATGGGTACAGCGTGGACTGGGCGATGACCGGTAGGAGCGCATTGGATAAATTTGATGAGAGATATTACGATCTTCTCGTGGCTGATCTTCGGCTGCCGGACATCGATGGCATGGAAGTAATCAAACAGGTCAAAGCGAAAAGACCTGAAACAGAAGCCATTGTGATCACCGGCTATCCGAGCGTTTCATCCGCCGTGGAATCATCTAAAATCGGTGTATCAGATTATTTGCGCAAGCCTTTTACGGATGAAGAATTCAAGGCTGCGGTTGATGGGGCCCTTAAAAAGAAAGAAACACCGACTGTTGATAAATTCCTCACGGAAACCAAAGAAGGGAAATTAATACAGAAACGGGAGGTGCTTCGTGTGCTGGACAGGACCTATGAAGAGCCCGCTTTTTGGCGTGAACTCATAGAACAAGGCTCCAAGGCCCTCGAGGACTACAATCTCTCCAACGAGGCCAAGGCAGCCATCATTTCAGGGGACCTGCAGTGGATCAACGAATATGTCGGAGAATTGACCCAAAAGCAACTGGTATTCATACTCAAACGGCTGGAGCGAGAGGCGTGGTAATCGCCTCTTCTAAAATGAAATAAATCATATTCTAAGGAATTGAACAATGACAAAGGGCAAACAAGGCTCGGTGATGGTTGTGGGCGGTGGGATAGCAGGTATTCAGGCTGCCCTTGACGCGGCAAATTCGGGGTTTTATGTGTATCTGGTGGAAAAGTCCCCAGGTATCGGCGGCGTGATGGCCCAACTGGACAAGACTTTCCCGACGAATGACTGTTCCATGTGAATTCTCGCCCCCAAACTGGTCGAGGTCGGCCGGCATAAAGATATCCAACTGCTTCCATTAACCGAACTCAAGGGAGTTTCGGGGAAAGAGGGAAACTTTGAGGTTGCCCTCATACAACACCCGCGCTTCGTGGATGTGGACAAATGCATTGCATGCGGAACCTGCGCGGACAAATGCCCGCAGAAAGTGGATGATGAGTACAATGAAAGATTACAAAAACGAAAAGCCATCTATGTCCCATACCCGCAAACAGTGCCGCTTAAATATGCCATTGATCCGGAACACTGCATCTTTATCAAAAAAGGCAAATGCGGGGCATGTGAAAAATTTTGTCCAAGCGGGGCCATCAATTTTAAGGACATGGAAAAAGAGATCACCTTAAAAGTGGGCTCTATCATTTTGGCGCCCGGGTTTAAATCCTTTGACCCCAGTCAGCATGATACCTACGGTTATGCCAACCTTGCCAATGTCATAACCGCGATCGAATTTGAGCGGATCCTATCCGCAACTGGCCCTTGCATGGGCCATCTTGTCCTACCCACGGAGTTTAATAAACCCCATCCCACAGGCCCTAAAAAGATTGCATGGCTTCAGTGCGTAGGCTCTCGAGATATGAATCGTTGCGATAATGGATACTGTTCATCCATTTGTTGTATGTATGCCGTTAAACAATCTCTGATGGCCAAGGATCATAGCGCGACACCGCTGGATTGCGCGATTTTTTATATGGATATTCGAACACAGGGGAAGGATTTCGACCGTTATTATGAAAATGCCAAAAAAAAGGGGGTTCGATTCATCCGGTCCCGGATCCATTCCATTGCGCCCGTGGTGGGTACGGACGGTCTTTTGCTCCGATATGTCGAGGAGAAGGGAGCCTCGGTTGAAGAAAGCTTTGACATGGTCATCCTTTCCACCGGGATTGAAATGCATCCGGATACCATCACGCTTTCGAAACGCCTCGGCATTGACCTGGATCATTACCATTTTGTACAATCGGATAGTTTCCACCCCGTGGCCACATCCGTTCCGGGAATTTATGCCTGTGGAGCGTTTACCGGTCCCAAGGATATTCCCCAGTCGGTCATGGAGGCCAGTGCGGCTGCGTGTTCAGCAACGGAAAGGCTGGCGGAGGTCCGCGATACGCAAACCAAAAAGATTGAAACCATTCCCGAAAGGGATGTATCCAGAGAACCCATAAGGGTGGGGGTATTTGTATGTAACTGTGGAATCAACATAGGAGGTGTTGTGAATGTCAAGGAAGTGGTAAAATATGCCATGTCCTTACCGAACGTGGTCTACGTTGAGGAAAACCTATTCACCTGCTCTCAAGATACCCAAGACAAAATGACCGAGTTGATCAATGAAAAAGGTCTAAACCGCGTGGTTGTGGCGGCCTGTACACCCAGGACGCATGAAGTATTATTCCAAGAAACGCTTATTAATGCGGGTTTGAACAAATACCTTTTTGAGATGGCCAATATCAGAAATCATGATTCCTGGGTACACGCGAATGATCCGGATGCCGCTACAAAAAAAGCAAAGGACCTTGTACGAATGGCCGTGGCCAAGGCCTGCCTCTTAAGCCCCTTACAAGAGATGGGACTGCCTGTCACCAAGTCAGCATTGGTTATAGGCGGCGGGATCGCGGGGATGACCGCGGCCCTCTCTCTAGCCCGTCAAGGCTATCCTGTTCACCTGTTAGAGAAGGCTGAGTCTTTGGGCGGTCATGCCAAAAGGCTTTATCAGACCTTTAAGGGCGAATCAATCGCGTCTTTTTTGGAAGACCTCATACGGGAAGTAAAGATTGAAGATCGCATCACTGTTCATATGAATACGACAATTGCTCATGTGGACGGGTTTATAGGCAATTTCAATACAGAGATTGAAACCACATCAGGGAAAAAGCGAATTGAACACGGTGTGGCCATTCTTGCCTGTGGAGCGAAAGAATATCAACCCAAGGAATACCTTTATGGGGAGCATGCATCGGTCATGACGAATCTTGATTTGGATGACCTTTTAAAAATAGAAGATCCTCGTATAAAACAAGCTCATAATGTGGCCTTCATTCAATGTGTAGGGTCCAGGGATGAGACGCACCCATATTGTTCAAAAGTATGTTGCACCCATTCCATAAAAAACGCCCTGGAGATCAAAAAAAGAAATCCGGAGGCAAATATCCATATTTTCTATCGAGACATTCGAACCTATGGTGTGCGCGAGGACCTATATCGGGAGGCGAGGAAACAGGGCATTCTCTTTTTCCGCTATGAGCCGAACGAAAAACCCATCGTAAGGCATGACGGAGATTCTGTTCAAATAGCGTTTAAAGATCATGTCTTAGATCGAACACTTTCTATTCATGTCGATATTCTTTGCTTGGCCACAGCCATTGTCTCTTATCACGATCAAGGGCTGGCCCAATCCTTTAAAGTTCCACTGGACTCGGATGGATGGTTTTTAGAGGCCCACCAAAAATTAAGACCGGTTGATTTTGCCAATGACGGCGTCTTTGTTTGCGGCATGGCCCATTATCCAAAACCCATTGAGGAAAGTATCGCCCAGGCCCAGGCGGCCGCTTCGCGGGCCTTAACCGTTTTGACCATGGACAGCATTAAAGTGGGTGGCGTGACGGCACATATTGAATCCGACTTGTGTTCAGGCTGCCTCGCGTGTTTGAATGTATGCCCTTTCAAGGCCATTACTTTTAACCACCGGAAAGGGGTGGCCGAAGTGAACCAGGCGCTTTGTAAGGGCTGTGGAGCCTGCATTGCGGCGTGTCCATCCGAGGCCGCAGTTCTCATGGGGTTTAACAATAAACAGCTATATGCACAGATTAAGGCTGCATTTGCCGCTTAACTTCAAAAATCGGGATGATGATATGGAAAAAGAAATTTTTGAACCTAGGATAATCGCTTTTATGTGCAATTGGTGCACCTACGGGGCGGCCGATCTGGCCGGTGTGAACCGCATGCAGTATCCTCCAAATATTCGCCCTATCCGGGTTATGTGCTCAGCAACTGTATCCCCTCATCATATATTAAGGGGATTTCAGAGCGGGGCCGATGGCATCCTGGTTGGTGGTTGACACATTGGGGACTGCCATTACCTGTACGGTAATTACATGACCATCAAGCGGGTGACGTTTATTCAAGAGCTGCTTAGGTTTATAGGCCTGGAAGGGCGTTTGCACCTGGAATGGATATCTTCTGCCGAAGCTCAAAAATTTGTTCAAGTGGTGACCGACTTCACGGAAAAGATAAAAACCCTGGGACCAAGTCCTATGTCCATGTTCAACAAGCGAACCGCCATACCGCGGTCCGGACAGCCATTCGGTTATGCCCCAGAAAACAAGTCTTGGGAACCTGTTGCTCGCACGGAAGAAAAGAGACAGGCTGGAACAGCATGAGGAGGCCCATATGAATCATATGGTAAAAATGTGGTTGGAACAGGGGAAGGTTGATGTCTTCTTGGGATATAAGCGAGTGGACGGACACCCGTTACCCCATGTTTTCAGTAAAGACAATCTAGCCGATGTTGATGAACTGATTACGGGGCCTGCTCGCTATCCCTTGGAAAAAATAGCGGCGGCCATCATATCGGAAAAACCGGATATCAAAATCGGGTTACTGGCTCGCGATTGCGGCCAAAGAACATTGAACGTCCTTCATGTCTGGAATCAGCTCAATACCGATAGCATAAGTGTATTGAACGTTCCCTGCTGTCCTTCAAATCTTAAAGAGCATGCAGATTGTTCTTATCTGGAGCCGGAGAAGAGAGGGCCTGATAAGCAGATTCACGGTTTTGACAATAACATGTCTATTGATGATGTCGAATCCTATAAGCCAAAAGAACGTTTTGAAAGATGGATGTATGAATTTCAGAAGTGTATAAAGTGCTATGGCTGTCGCAATATCTGCCCGGTATGTTTTTGTAAAGAGTGCAGCCTGGAACATCACGATCTAATAGAGGCGAAAGACCTTCCCCCGGAAGTTCCCATATTTCATCTGGTTCGGGCCGTTCATATGGCGGGTCGATGCATCGATTGCGGCCTATGTGAGGATGCTTGCCCGGCGGATATCCCATTGCGATTGTTATATAGAAAGGTGAACCAGGTTGTGAAAGATGTATTTGATTATGAAACCGGAACAAGCACTCATCAACCGCCTTTTAGTGTGCTTGGTGAAAAAGTGACATTAGAGCTTAAACCGCTCAAGACGGTGTCAATGGATTTATGAAATAAAGGAGTATTTGCCATGGATTATAAATTCATCCCTTCCGTATGCTCCTATTGTGGAACAGGCTGCGGTGTTCTTTTCCAGGTGATGGATGGAAAGCTCATGGGGACAATGCCTTTAAAAACACATCCCGTGAACGAGGGAAAACTATGCATCAAAGGCTGGAACCTCCATGAACACGTGAACAGCGGCAATCGCTTAAAACATCCCTTGGTCAGGATGAACGGGCATTTTCGTCCCGCAACATGGGAAAAGGCCATTGAATTCGCCTCCAATAGATTAAAGGAAATTATTGGAAAATACGGTCCGGACAGTGTGGGGGTGCTGGTTTCAGCCAAGATCACCAATGAAGAAAATTATTTGGCTCAAAAATTCGCTAGGGCCTGCATCGGCACCAACAATGTGGATCATTGCGCCCGTCTCTGACACGCCTCCACGGTGGCAGGTCTTGCCGCGGCATTCGGTAGCGGGTCGATGACGAACTCCATCAGCGAAATCGAGGGGGCAGGTTGTATCTTTGTCATCGGTTCAAATACGACGGCATGTCATCCTCTCATAGCCAGACGTATTTTTAGGGCTAAGGAGAATGGTGCGAAGTTGATTGTAGCGGATCCCCGGAGGATTCAATTGAGCCGCTTCGCGGATATCGCCGTGAATCATCGTCTTGGGAGCGATGTGGCCCTTCTGAACGGGATGATGCATATTATCATCAAAAATAACTGGCAGGCGAATGATTACATTCAACAGAGAACCGAAGGGTATGATGACTTCGGGAAGACGGTGGAGGCCTACACACCCGAGAAGGTCAAAGATATTACAGGCATCGAGCCCCGAGACCTGGAAAAAATGGCAGAGCTTTACGCCACCCATCCGCCTGCCTCTTTGCTTTATGCCATGGGTATCACACAACACACAACGGGCGTGGATAATGTGAAATCCTGTTGCAATCTAGCCCTGCTCTGCGGGAACGTGGGCATCCCAAGCGCAGGTGTGAATCCACTTAGAGGCCAAAACAATGTTCAAGGTGCTTGTGACATGGGCGGCCTGCCGAATGTCTTACCGGGCTATCAACCGATAAGCGATCAAGATGTCATCAAGATTTTCTCAAAGGCTTGGGGAAAGTCCATTCCCAGTCAGGTTGGTTTAACCATTACAGACATGATTCCGGCCATATTGGAAGGAAGACTCAAGGCCCTTTATGTAATAGGGGAGAATCCAAAACTCAGTGATCCCGATTGGAACCATCTGCATCATGCATTGAAAGAACTCGATTTTTTAATGGTTCAGGAACTTTTTTTATCGGAAACCGCCCAAGTCGCGGATGTCGTATTCGCGGCGGCGTCAGTAGCGGAAAAGGACGGTACATTCACCAATTCAGAACGTCGCTGCATGCGGATTAACAAGGCGGTTGAGCCTATCGGCGATGCGCTGCAGGATTGGGACATCATCTGCAGACTTTCAACGGCCATGGGATATAAAATGGCCTATGACACCCCGGAAGATATTTTTAATGAAATTACGGCTTTAACACCCAAAAGTTATGGCGGCATGACTTATGAACGACTCGGGATCAACGGATTGCAGTGGCCTTGCCCTGAATTGGACCACCCGGGCACGCCCTACTTACACAAAGACCGTTTCCCCAGGCCGAGTGGAAAGGCCCAATTTCATGCCATCGGATATAGGGACCCCGCTGAAATACCAAACCATGAATACCCCTATTTTTTGACGACCGGTCGAATGTTCGCCCATTTTCATACCGGGACCATGACCCGAATCACACCAAAGCTGGATGCAGAGCAAAGAACCGGTTATGTGGATATCCACCCTAATGATGCGGCCGCTTTAGAAATCGAAGATGGTGATATGACGGTTATTTCATCTAAAAGAGGCGAAATGGAAGCCCCCGCCAGGATAACCGACTCAGTGTCGCCCGGCACCCTTTTTCTGCCTATTCATTTTGGAGAAAATCCAACGAATGTGCTGACCAATTCCAAGGCCTTTGACCCACTGGCCAAAATTCCGGAGTTCAAGGTTAGCACCGTAAATATCAAGAAATTTTCATAATATCTCAAAAAAGCGACCTCACGAACGGCCGCTCCAACATGATCGTCTCAATGGTGGTAAACAGTGACCTTATTGGGATTGTTATCATCGATTGAAAGCCTTGTGGTTGCTCTCGAATCCTAAAACCCGAGCCCGGACCATCTGGCGGTATTGACGACTGGAGATACGAGGCAATGGAAAATTAGATAGGTCCCATGCATGAAAGGGTCAGAACCTGGGTCGGGGCCAGGTTATAAAAAGAAAAAGGGTCATCAGGTTCCCCTGTTTCAATCATCTGGTCGATTCATCAGATGAATCGATATTCGTCTCGGGATCGCTTTTTTCTTTGATCAAGATTTCTTTTATCTTTGCTGAAAGTTTTTCAATATTAAACGGTTTTTGAATAAAGCCGTTGCAGCCCCGTCGCATGATTTCCATTGCCTGTCCGTCGATACTATAACCGCTTGAGAGAAGGACTTTTGTGTTTTTTTTGATATCAACCAATTTGTCATAAATGATGCTTCCACCCATTTCCGGAATGATCATGTCAAGAATCACCATATCGATATCATCTTTTCGGTTGCCGTAGATCTCTATCGCTTGTTTTCCGCTCTTGGCCTTGATCACTTGATACCCCAAGAATTTAAGCATCTGCTCCCCGATATCGAGGACCATTTCTTCATCATCCACCAGCAAGATGGTTTCGTGGCCGCTTATCGTTGGTTTTTGGGGGGGGACGTGTTGGTCGGATTTTTCTCGTGTGGCCGGCAAATAGATGTGGAAACTTGACCCTTGCCCTTTTTGCGAGTACACATCGATATAACCGGCATGGGCCTTAATGATTCCATAAACAGATGCCAGGCCCATACCGGTACCTTTAGCCAGACCTTTGGTCGTAAAAAACGGCTCAAAAATATGCTTCAAGGCTTCCGGATCCATGCCGATTCCAGTATCCCGCACCGAAAGGTGCACGTAATTTCCGGGCTTCATTTGATAGGGTTTATCGTTCATCTGGAGGTTCGAGACGTTCTTCGTTTCTATGAAAAGTTCTCCACCGGAGACCATCGCATCCGCCGCGTTCACATATAGATTTAAAAGAACCTGTTCAATTTGACCCTGGTCCGCATTGATATTCCAGAGATCATTTGATAGTATTTGATGAACAATGATGTCTTTCCTCGTAACGCCGAAAGTCGTGACGGTTTCCTTCAACAAGCGATTGAGATTAATCGGTTTGACCTCGTAATTACCTCCTCTTGCATAGGCAAGAAGTTGACCGGTCAACTTAGAGCCACTGTTTACAAGCCTTTCAATATTATCCAGTTTTTGGTGAATGGGATGACTCGGATCAAACTCATAATGGGACATAGCGGCATTGCCAAGTATGCCCATCAGTATATTATTAAAGTTATGGGCGATCCCCCCTGCAAGCGTTCCGATGGCTTCCATCCGCTGTATTTGAAGTAATTGGGTTTCCAGCTTCTGTTTTTGTTTTTCAGCCGTTAGACGTGCCGTGACGTCGCGGCCTGAAAACCGCGCGGCCATTGGGCTTCCCAACATATCCACGACTAAGGTACTTTTGTATTCAACGTGAAGTTCACGCCCGTTCTTTGTTTGAATAACAGCAATATTATTGTCTTTCCCAGTTTTGATAATCCTGTTTAGATATTCTTGAACCTTATGCCGGTGACGTTCAGGAATAAGTTCCGTTATGTGGATATGGGAAAGATCCTGTCCGGTGAAGCCATATTCTTTTTTAAACGCGAGATTCGTTTCAATAAGCTTCCCTTCCAGGTCATGAAGACACAACAGATCCGAACCGTTTTCAAAAAGATCTTTATATTTCGCTTCGCTTTCCCGTAGTGCTGTCTCCGTGTTTTTGCGGATATCGATTTCTTTTCTCAATTCCTCGTTTACTTGTACAAGTGCTTCTGTCCTTTTTTCCACGCATTTTTCCAAATTTTTATGATATATGGAAAGGGTGGTTTCCATTTTCCATTTTGCGCCCAAAGAGGTTGCAAACTGATAAATTTCTTGAGGATGAAAAGGTTTCTGCACATACAAGAGCTTATGAACAGGAAGCACTCGAGAGACAATGGAACCGGGATCGATATCCGAGTAACCCGTCACCATAACAATTTCAATCATCGGATCAAGCGCCCTTATGTTTTCCGCAGCCCAGACTCCGCTAGGTCCCGGCGGCATTCTAATATCGAGAAAGGCCACTGCAAAAGGACGTTTTTGTTCTAAGGCTATTTGAACTGCGTATACGGCATCATCAGCTTGACGGAAGGTCACAAGGTCAAATGAATATTTAATCGACTTTGAGGTGTTTTGATGAAAGAGTTGTGCTTCCAGTTCCAAAAATTCGGTTAAGCCCGGTCCCATCTCTGCCGGACGTGAAAGGACATGACGATATAAATCCAAGATCGCGGGTTCATCATCGGCGACAAGGATCCTGATTGGGTCTTTCAACGCATTGGGGCATGTTGGCCCTCCCACGGTTATTTTATCATCCATTTTTTTTACACTCGCACGAATCAGCAGGGAGCTTTAGATGAAAGCCGGTCCCTTGACCGATGCCGTCACTTTCAGCATAGAGTTCCCCCCGCATGGCTGAGACGACGTTGCCACACCAATGAAGGCCGATCCCTGATGATCGCGTTCCCTTTTTCGAGTATCCCCGAGTAAAGATGTTTTTTAGGCCGATGGAATCCATGCCTTCTCCATTGTCGCGGAATATCATATGGACTCTTTGAATACTATCTTTGTTTTCCATATCTCCACTGATCCGTATGTTTCCGGCTTCAATGCCTTTCCTTTGGATGGATTCAGCGGCATTGTTCAAGAGGTTTGTAATCACCTGCGTTAAAAAAATCCTTTCGGCCGAGACATTCGGTAATTTGGATATGCCCGGATCGACTTCGATCGACACATTATTTTTTAAATCTTGCGGCATCAATTGTATCGCATGCTCAAGTATCCGGCCAAGGTGAAGGGGTTCCAATTTTTTTTCAAAGTGACTATATTGATCCTGACCCACCAGTATCTCTTCGATATGGGCAATCTGCCTGGAGATATTCATAAGGTGAGGTCGGGTATCTTTCACTAGAGATATTATCTGATTACATCCCAGCATCAGATAACGGTTCAGGGACCTTTCACGCTGTGGATCAAAATATTCGTCATTGAGTTCATTTATAGCCTCTTCCATATTTTTGATAGGCGCATTATTGATTTTTTCCATCATTTCATGCACCTGTCCAGCAACCGGCATCAGGCTGTTCCGGATATTATGTAGAATCCCGGAGGCCATTTCCGCGAGACCGGAATAATAAGATTGTTCCAAAAGCCTATCCCGCGCATCCGATAACTGCTCCAACATGCGATTGAACTCCCTCGCGAGTATACCGATTTCATCCTTTTGGCCAAACGAAAGACGGAAGTGGAGATCTCCACTCTCTCCAATGGAAAGAATATGGTTGGTTAAATGTTTTATCGGACCTAATACTGTTGATTGTAGTGTGGCCAGAAATACCACCAATACAATGAGCCCTACGATCAATAACACTCCCATGAAATAATGGATGCTCTCCTTTCCCTTCCTCAGTATTTCCCGTGGCATATCCACTCTCAAGATAAGAGACGGATTGCCATATATATCGTGTTGCACGCCATATCCGGCTATGGTATCCGGTGTCAATGCATGAGATGTAAATGAAACGTCATTTGAGAGAGTGGCCATGGCCATTCCAAAGTCTTCTGTCATCCGGGGCTCATCCATACGTTGGAAGGAGATGGATAAATGGGTTCGCTTTCCGAGGTTATATATTTCCTTTTCATCAATGTATCGGCCTAAGATGAATGTTCCGACAATTGGTTCTTCAAAATTACTGTTTGAGACTGGCCATGCTGAAAGGAGCGCCGGATTTTCAGGCAGGATGATGATGCCTGTTTTGGCGTCTCGTGAATGGGCATGTCGCAGAAGGAATGGATGGCTCAGAACATGATCAATTAACGCCTTCGAGACGGTCCTTTCTTCTCCTTCATTGCTGAAATCAATCCCTGCCGCATGGATCAGTTGACCAAGTGGATCAATAAAAATAAAAAAGTGGACTCTTAAGTTCATGAGAGTGGCAACACCCAGATTATCCCGAATATAGTCCTCATTCTTATTCTGAATGAAATCTCTTGTATCATTCCATGGACCCCAATCACCCCCCGTTGATTCTAATTCCACGAGATTGTTTTGCAGGGCATCCAGGACGCGATTGACGTTGACCTGAAGATTTTCTTCTTCCAGCCGAATAAAACTGCCTAAAATAATCTTACTGGTGACTCCATATAAAACAGTAATCAAACATAAAAAGGTCAAACCAATGATCAAAACAATTTTATTTCTAAGTGTCACGATCCTTTATCTTGTCTCCCAAAGAAGGAAACTTCCCAGTTTTTTTCGACATTCACGCCCTTTTGAGATTGTGAGGATGCCTGGCAAACCTTATATTCAACCTATCTGCTCAGTCTAGAATATCGGAATGTGTGGGTGGTGACTTAAATGGAAAAATGAGCGTGCTTGATCCAAATGACGGGGTATCGTGCGGTTTCTGTCTTTTTTTTGTTTTTCATCCCCCAGTGATATCCTCAAAGAACAGGCAAGGGAGACAAGTATGTTTTTCTTTCACTCACCTGCGTTTTCATCCGGAGTAATAAAACGATTGAAATGATGATCATACATGAAATATATTCGATAAATAAGAAAAAACGGCGTTTTCATTTAAAGGGTTTGTTTTTAACCACTTGATAAACCTCAAGACCGATGATCGTTCAAAGACGAGAAAAGCAGATCATCCATTTGGATATGGATGCCTTTTATCCCTCAGTCGAGGTGCTGGATAATTCCTCCCTAAAGGGGAAACCGGTCATCGTCGGGGGGAGCAAAGAAAGGGGAGTGGTATCATCCGCATCCTACGAGGCCCGTAAATTCGGCGTCCATTCCGCGCAGCCCATAGCGCAGGCCTTGCGCCTCTGTCCGAATGGAATATTCCTACCAGTGAGGATGGCTCGATACCATGAAGTCTCTGAGCAAATCTTTCAAATCTTTCATTCCTTCACTCCCTCAGTAGAACCATTATCCGTCGATGAAGCCTTTCTGGATGTCACCGGTACCGAACGCTTATTTGGTTCCCCGGTTGATCTGGCCAAAAAGATCAAACAAAAGATCCTTCAAGATATTGGATTGACGGTATCGGCCGGGATTGCCCCATCCAAGTTTGTGGCCAAAATCGCATCCGACATGAACAAACCAGATGGCCTAACGGTTGTGCATCCGCATAAGGTAAGGGAGTTTCTTGATCCGCTGTCTATTGACAAGATGTGGGGGGCCGGCAAGGTTACGCAAAAGGCATTGAATGACCTGGGTATTTATACCTTTCGAGATTTGAGTCAAACGCCGCTCAGTATCCTGGAAAGAAGATTCGGCAAGCAAGGACTCAAGATGCATCAACTGTCCATGGGAATCGATGAACGGGATGTGGTGCCCCATCATGATGCCAAATCCATAGGTCATGAGCTGACCTTTGCACAAGACATCATTGATCTAAAGGCCGCCAAAAAAGAACTATTGGCCCTGGCAAACAAGATCGCCCATCGGATGCGCAGGCATAATGTGGAGGGGAAGACCATTACCGTAAAGGTCAAATACAGTGATTTTATATTGAATACTCGATCCATCACCTTGGCCAAAGCAACCGATGACGGATCGGAGATATACACCAAGGCATGTGAGCTGCTGGCCGACACAGCGGTGGGCAAAAGGCCGGTCAGGCTTCTGGGAATATCCCTATCTCAGCTAACAGCAAGCGGGGCCGGTGAGGGGGCGCAGATCAACCTATTTTATGAGACAGAAAAGACCAAGAAAAGAAAAGACCTTCATAAGGCCCTGGACACCCTTTATGAAAAACATGGTCATAAAAGTGTTTTTCCAGGGACGCTTATTGAGGATGAGCATTAGAGAGAAAATGATGTCTCGTATAAGGTGACAATCACTATTTATGAGGTAGTGCTTATCGATAAACCTGGTGTTTTTGGATTCGCGCGCTATCAACCATCAGCGATCAGCTGTCAGCAAAAGCCCCTAAAAATAAGTAGTTAGCTGAGGGCTGATTGCTGACCGCTGGATGCTTCATCCGGAAATTACTTATTTCCGGATGAATGAGTTAAGTATTGATTTGTCTCATCTCCTCATTTGAAAAACTCTTTGGAACACCTTCGTATGGGGTGCGTCTCTTGTATTTCAGAGTTTTAGGATCACGCATAGTCTTTAGAATTTCAATGCTGTCCTTTAATCCCTTATTTACCCTACGCATCTCAAGGGCCATACCGACCACCTGTGCAACCGCCTGAACAAAATTGACATCGTTTAGAGTGAAGTCCCAGGGTTCAGCCGTATATACTCGCATACACCCGATGATTTTATCTCCAATAATAATCGGCACCGAGAGGATAGAAGAAATATCCTCCTTTAAAGCTGCTTCAGGGTATTGTATCCTAGGATCATCGTTTACGTCGAAAATAGCCACGGGCTGGCCGTCTTGGATGGATGATGCGATCGAATGAAGCGAACTGACCGGCCCTTTGTTTAAATATTCATCGCTCAGGCCATAGCTGCCTGCAAGTTTAAGTTCGTCGCTTATAGGGCTGAATAAAAATAGAGTGCATCCCTTTACACCCAGAGTGTGCGTAACCCCCTCCATTGTAATCAAAATAAACTCTTCAGGGTCCCGGATCATGGAAATCGCCTTTGTCAGGCGCACCAATGTTTCATAATTCATGGTTGGCTTGTCCATATTGACCTCCTTTAGTTAGTTTCCATCCAAATATGACCTTATTTCACAACTTCGGCGTCAATCCGCGGAGATGGTTGTACGACATACTACAGTACGTCTCCGCCAAATCCATTGATTTCCTTGAATTTGTAAAAATTATTCTCTTCTAAATCGGAAACTTTCTAATGTCTTTTTTGTTTATGGATGAGCAATAAGGAACTCTTTGAACGTATGAATTGGGTGCTTCCCAACGGAATATCAGTTTCCCATTAGGAAGCAAAACGAGCCCATTTTAAGGATTTTTTTCATTATTATCTCCTGAATAAAGGTTAAAAGATTTGACCGTCTCAGGAGCCGACTTTTCAGATGGTGATCAGATCGGATGTAATTGTTTAACACACATTCAGTCTTTGTATTGGCAGGTTCTTTTTAAGATTAGGTACTTAATATTAAACCAAATGAATAGTCTTTTGTCAAGATGATGCTTTACTCCAATACGTGGATATTTTTTCTTTCACATATGGACTTCAGGGCATCAGGCCACACGGTGACGCTTACCTCGCCGATGTGGGCGGTCCTTAGCAGGTACATGAATGTGCGTGACTGACCAATACCACCCCCGATACTTAGTGGGATCTCATTATTAAGGATCGCCTGATGATAAGGCAATTGTAGAAAATGTTCCTGTCCGGCCTCTTTGAGCTGCTGAACCATGGTCTTTTTGGTCACACGGATACCCATGGATGTCAGTTCATGACGACGCTTGGTCACCGGATTCCAGACCAGGATATCGCCGTTGAGTCCATGGTACTGCTTACCGTCCTTTTTGATCGTTGGCGTGATCCAATCATCATAATCCGCGGCCCGCATCTCATGGGGATAGCCGTCTTCCAGAACATGGCCGATGCCGATGATAAAGATCGCCGGGTGCACCTCCTGGACCATTTTGGTTTCACGCTGCTTGCGGGTGAGGTCCGGATACCGTTCCAGGATTTCCTCCGCGTGAAAAAATTCCAATTTTTGAGGTATGTCAGGATATTTATCCGCATTGAGTTCTGGAAAATCTTTATTGACCATCTGACCCGCCTCATAAATAACCGACCAGATTTTTTCTACAATATTTCGCAAAAAATCCAGATTACGCATATCTTTAGTAATGACACGTTCCCAATCCCATTGATCAACATACGCGCTATGGTCATGATCCAGGAAGTAGTCCTTTCTGACCGCCCGCATATCCGTACAGATCCCTTCGCCGATATCACAGCTGAATTGCTTCAAGGCCATTCGTTTCCATTTTGTGGCGGCCTGAACCACCTGTGTCTCGATTCGTTTTTCAAGGCCGAGCCCGCAAGGGAATTCAACGGGCGTTCGTGAACCGTCTCGGTCAAGGTAATCGTTGACACCACTGTCTTTGGTTACAATGAGTGGGACCTGAACCATGAACAGGTTGAGCTCTTTACACAAATTGGCTTCAATAAAGCTTTTTACCTTGAATAATGCTTTCATTCTCTCTTTAGGACCTAATAATGCCTGATAATTACGGGGAAGGTTTTTATCCACCTCCTCATAAGTGCTGATACCCGGTCCTGCTAAATCCGCTCTCTTATCCATTACCGTTTACCTCCCTATTCCATATCTTCATGGCAATCCGCGCATTTGATATACGGTGCATTTTTGTTTTCATCTTGTTTGACCACTTCCTTATGACACTCTTTGCAATTGGTGTGATATGCGATTTGAAGTTTCATGACATTATCTTTCGTCTCAATGGGATCATGACACGTCACACACCTTTTCACGGGATCATTCTCCGTCCAGATATTCTTACCATCCTGATATTCATGGTGGCATTCAATGCAGGTCACGCCATATTCTTTAATGTGTTTCCGGTGACTGAGGTTCACCGCTCCTTTATTCCGTTCTTCAAAGGCTTGATTGTCGATAACAATGATGTCGCGGATATCTATCATAGAGGTTGATGGCTGTTCAACTTTTATTTCAGATATCTCTATATCCTGGCTTGGTTGTACAAGAATTTTTGCCGTCCCTGTCACGCTTCCTGATTTGGCTAGAATGATCACCTCTCCGGGCTGTTCTGCATGAAACCTTCCTGAATCATTAATCGATCCCGCTTCTCCCTGAATCTGCCACTCAAACACGGCGTCCGGGATTACTTTGTTATCTTTTGTAAATGCCCTCGCTTGGAATTGTAGACCCTCTCCCACCCCCAAAGATATTTCTTGAGGCGAAATCTGGATATGGTCCGGTCCAGCATTTCCACAGGCAAGGAAAAATAGGATCGAAACCAGGAGAAGATCAATCAACCCTATGCGGATTGTTACTTTATCTGTTTTCATCATTTTCCCCTTTTTTAAAGGCGTGGCACATATCTTCCGGTCTCTTTTTTACCTGAATCTTGCACCAATTATCGTAGCGAGGCGCCGAAAGCCTGACTATAAAGCGAAGTTGGAGTGATTTTGACCCGCAGGCAT
>JAFGGA010000183.1 GCA_016930835.1 Deltaproteobacteria bacterium | reverse complement strand
TTTTATTTAATTTTGTATCAAATAATTTCAATAAGTTACACGCAATAATTTAAGGATTTAAATTTATCTTGGACACTACTGGTGTCATTATATATTTTACCGGTTACTAATAATGGAGTGTTGAAGTGTTGGGAATCCTAATCATACCTGCATCACTCCAGTACTTCAACCCGATAAAACATACAATTTCAGCCAATCAATCCCCTTGTGCCCTGCGCCTTGAGCCTTACGCCTCGCTTCTAATATGAGAACGGCCACAGCCGAAAACTGGATCGAATAATACGCCACACTTCCGCCAGGCCTTTGGGTTCAAAAATGATGAACAAGACAATGGCCAGGCCGAAAAAAAATTCTCGTAACGGGGCAATGGTGATCCCGATGTCGGTGGACAGGCCAATATTCATAAACAACGTAGTGGCATGGCTTAAAATCTCATTGAGAACAACGATAAAGATCGTTCCGAATATTGAACCGGGTATGCTTCCCAAACCGCCTATGATAATCATAGCGATAAACTCAATGGATAATATGAGGTTAAACGGCTCGGGTGTGACACTCATCATATAATAGAAAAAAAGTGCACCGGCAATCCCTGCGTAAAAACTGCTGATGGCGAATGCAAGCAGCTTATATTGGAATATAGGAATACCCATGCCTTCGGCAGCCCGGTCATTATCACGAATGGCGATAAAGGCCCGCCCGAATCGCGTTCGAATAAGATTGACGGCCATATAAACAAATACTGCAAAAAAGATAAAGATGATGTAATAGAATATTTTGTCATTACTGATATTCATCCCAAACAGTGTAACTTTCTGAAGGATAATCCCTTCCGCCCCGCCGGTTAAGCCTTCCCAGTGCGCAATAACATATTCGATGATAAGTTGTCCGGCTAAAGTCGCTATGGTCAAATAAAGGTGCTTCAGCCGAAGCGACGGGATTCCAAAGATCATACCGATCCCGGCTGTGATAATCCCCGCAAGCGGTAAGGCCAGCAGGAACGGGAAGTGTAGTTTGGTCGCCAAGATGGCGGCCGCATAAGCACCTACACCAAAAAATGCACCATGCCCCAATGAGATTTGACCTGTATAACCGATAAGAATATTCAGTCCTATAGCTGCAATGGCATAGATCCCTATCTTGTTTACTATAAAAAGGATATATGGGCTGGTGATAAAAGGGATCAGTCCAAAGAGGACCAACAGTCCGATTGTGATCCAAAGCCTGCCAAAGTCTGTTTCAAAAATGGCCAACTCATCCTTATAGGATTCTTTGAAATTTCCGCATGGATGAAAGCGAAAAGGACGCATAATGATGATTACCCTTTCAATTAAACTCTCTCTATCTCCACCAGGCCGAAAAGGCCGTAGGGTCTGACCATCAAGATAAGGATCAAAACAATAAAAGGGATTATCTCGCGCAATGATGTGGAGATATATCCTCCCGTCATTGTCTCAAGGACACCGATAATGAGACCACCTAAAATGGCGCCACCTATACTATCCAATCCACCCAAGATAACCACGGGGAAGACTTTAAGGCCCACAGCGCTTAAGGCATGAACATTGATTCCGTTAATAATACCCAATACGATGCCGCTCATCGCAGCTACCAAACCGGCAATGGCCCATGAGAGGGCAAATACACGTCTCACATGAACCCCTAGAGAGAGTGCGGCGGTCTGATTGTTGGCCACAGACCTCATGTAAATTCCTTGGGAGGAGTACTTAAAAAAGAGACCAAAGAGAACCAGAAAAGTAATGCCCAAAATAAAGGTTGCCACATATACGGATGGGATATCTACCATTTCCCATTTCAGGGAAAGGGTTTTGGGCAAAAATCGTGGGAAGTCATAGATATCGCCTCCAAAGATGAACAGCAGCAATCCCTTAAACATATAGGATATTCCCAATGTCAGCATGATCACATGAATCAGGGCCTCCCCAATCATGGGCCGAAGGAAAAGCCTTTCAATGATGAAGCCGAGCATGAAACTTCCGACAAGGGTGACAATAAAAGAGAGAATAATGGGAAGGCCCGCCCAGGAAGACAGGACAAGAAATAAAAAAGCGCCTATGGCCAATAATTCTCCATGTGCAAAATTCAGGATACTGCTGGCTTTGAAGATCATAACAAATCCCAAGGCGGAAAGCGCATAGAGGAATCCCAGGGATATTCCATTTATGAGGTGTTGAAAAAAGAGTTCCATAGCCTTTCGCATCTCCTTAAATCAATAGGCTAAACATCCAATATCGTCACGGTCGTCTCTATGGTTCCTACATGACCGTCCCGATAACGCACCACACCTGTAACGGCAATGAGCTCCTCCCCTGAATACATGGCATCAATGAGCTCTTTATATTGCTCAAAAACAAATTTTCGCCGGACCTTACCGGTTCTTGTTAACTCCTCGTCATCCGCGTCCAATAACTTGTATAGAATAATGATTTTGCGGAGCTGCATATGATTTGGCAATTGTTCGTTGACGAGCCTAACTTCTCCAGCTATCATCTCCTCAACAGCCTTTTGTTGGGAGAGATCCGTATATGTGGTATAAGGGATCTTTCTTTCTTCTGCCCAATTTCCCACATTACCGAAGTCGATATTGATAAAGGCTGTCAAATAAGGCCGTCCCTCCCCCCAGATAACCGCCTCTTTGATGTAGGGGCTGAATTTTAGACGGGTTTCAATAAAATCAGGAGAAAAGGCCTCACCATCTTCCGTCCTCATAATATCTTCTTTTCGACCGATAATCACCAGGTGACCGTCATCATCAAAATAACCGGCATCGCCCGTGTGAAACCATCCGTCCTTAAGGGCCTTGGCAGTGGCCTCCGGATTCTCATAATAACCCACAAAGTTAGACATGCTTTTAACAAGTACTTCCTGATCCTCTGCAATCTTAATTTCCGTTCGGGGCAGAGCTGTTCCAACGGTTTCAGGCTTCACTTCCCCATCCGGTTGGACTTGAAAGATGCCGCTGGTTTCGGTGAGGCCGTAACATTGTTTTAGATTAAGTCCATTTGCCCTAAAAAATCTTATCACATCCGGACTAATGGGATGACCACCTGTGTAAGCGGCGCGGAAACCGAGGCATCCCACCCGATCCATCAGCGGCCTGGCGACAGTCCGTGAACAGATCCACCTTGATATCTCCAGGGACATGGGAATGGGACGGTTTTGGGACTCCAACGTGACCACTTCGTTGCCGATCTCTTGGGATAGATCGTAAAACCACCGTTTGATCAAGCTGCTATCATTGATCTTGACCCGTATCTGTGAGGCCAGGTCCTCCCAAAACCGCGATGATGTCACAATCACGCTGGGACCTATCTCGCGAAAATCTTGAGTGACGGTCTCATGGGTTTCGGGAAAGTTCATAATCAGTCCACCTGCCAAGGTGATACCCACCCCCCACATCTGATCAACAATCCAAGCGGTGGGAGTAATGGAAATCCAGTTATCGCCGATGCCGATAGGCGCTGTCTCAAGCCATTTACGGGCCATTTCGTTGATATTTTCGTAAGTCAACATAACCAGTTTTGGTAGACCCGTAGTGCCTGATGTCATGAGCATCAATGCGAGATCCTGGGGTTTGCCATCCCAAAGCTCCTTGACAAAAAGGTCCGGGTATTGATCATCCATTTCTTGGCCGAAATCAAGTAGTTGACTAAAACTGACCAACCATGCATCATCACCATAGGTCCTCATGCCGGTTGGATCGACGTAGATTATTCTTCGAATATGGCCCAGGGTTTGCCTATGATCGAGGAGCTTATCAACTTGTTCTTGATCTTGTACGATCACAAAGGCAGCCTGGATCCGATTGAGCCCGTAAGCCAGCTCCTTTGAAATGGATGATGAGAAAAAATTAACAGTCACAGCACCCTTTGACTGGGCACCTAATTCGCTGAATAACCATTCCGGATGGTTATCCAGTATGAGACCTATGTGTTCTCCCCTTTGGAGACCAAGCGAGATAAGACCCAGGCAAACGAGTTTGGTATAACGCAGATAATCCCGCCAATTAAATGTTTGCCAGATGCCATAAGCCTTTTCTCTGATGGCGATATTATCCGCGCCGAGTCGCTCCGCTTGCCTGGCCAATATCTGAGGAAATGTGAACCGAACCAAGGAAGATAAGGTCTCCGGATCAATTCGTTCTATATGAAGGGGCTTTTTATTCATACTCAAAATATTTATCGTACAAATCAATGCAGGCTGTACTTTCCATGTGTTATGGAATGTCTTAAGCCTCTAAAACGGAGGTATCCCCCAGATAGGCACTGATGACGTCCGGATGATTTTGAACAAATTGAGGAGATCCTTCCGCCAGCTTGATCCCAAAATCCAAAACCACGACACGTTGAGATATACTCATGACCACGGACATATCATGTTCCACAAGAACGATGGTCTGATTCCATGACTCATTCAGCTCTTTTAAGAATCGGACCATATCCTCTTTTTCTTCAAGGGTCATGCCTGCAAAAGGCTCGTCAAGGATCAATAATTTGGGCTCCAGTGCCAGGGCGCGACCTAACTCAACGCGTTTTCGCATGCCGTATGGGAGGGATCCAACCTGCTTTTTTCGGATGGATTGCATTTCAAGAAAATCAATAAGCTCTTCCAATATTTCTCGATGCCGGGCTTCTTCATTCCGGACCGACTTGGAAAATAAAGAGGCCTGCCCTACGTGGTAACGGCAGTGAATATGACGCGCCAAAAGCATATTGGACAAGACGGTCATACCGGGGAAAAGCTCAATGTTCTGATATGTCCTGCCGATTCCGAGTTTGGTAAGCTGGTGGGGATGGAGGTGGGTAATCTCCACCCCGTTAAATAAAATCCGGCCTTCTTGAGGCTTGTAGTATCCGGTGATGCAATTTAGAAGGCTCGTCTTGCCCGCACCATTGGGTCCGATAATGGCGACCAACTCGCCGGAGGACACACTAAAACGGATCTTATTGAGGGCGGTAATGCCCCCAAATGTGAGAGTGAGTCTATCCACCTCCAGTTCGGCCCGCTTATCATCAGGCCGAACAGAGGTGAGGATGCTGGGTTGACCGCGAAAGGCCTTCATTTTTAATTGGAGCCGCTAATGAGTTGAATCTTTTCCTTTCCAGGTTCCCAAAAAGCGGTAAGAGGGGTGAATGTCTGGTCTTCATTGATCCGGACGATTCGTGCGGTCCAAGATCCGCCATGGTCCGTTTCGGTGTAAGTGATATTGGGCATCAGTCCCCCGAAATCCTCATTGCGGAATGTTTCAAGTGCTTGATTGATGGTCTGGCTATTGATCTCCCCGAATTGGGCTAAGGCCTTGACGAATGCCCTCTCCATAATGGCTGCGATAACCACACCTTCCCAATAGGAGGCATCAAACTTGGATACGGTCTGGTATTTTTCCCATAATGTCTCCAGGAGTTTTATCCCGGCGTTTCCATCACCAGGGAGACATCCTGGGAACTGCATATGCATTCTGTCCCGAAGCAGACCTTTACCTCGCTCAAAGAAATCCGGATCCGTGGATGTCCAGGTTCCAAAAAACGGGACATCATAACCCGCTTGATCAGCTGCTTTCAGAGCCATAATAATGGCGGAAGGCAGGCACTGCATAAAAATATACTCGGCCTCTTTTTTCTGGAGCCGTAAAATTTCAGTGTTTAGATCCAGGGCCTGCGGTGGAAACTCTTCTATGGAAACAATATTGACACCATTGTTGGCTGCATATTCCGTACTGGCGGCGTGTATGGATTTTCCGTATGTATTGTTATAGGTCAGAAGCCCCACTTTGGGTGGGTCATTTCCTTTATGAATAGCCTTGATGTACTCCAACACGGCATAACAATCCATTACATAGCTGCCGAAGGGCAGATAAGCATAAGCCACCGGATCACCCAAAATACCTTGGTAAGTGGAATAATTGATATTGGGGATCTTGTATTCTTGGATAATGGGTTTGGCCATAATCCCTGAGCCGGCATCCCAGGTAGCGATCATGTCCATCTTATCCTCGGTACAGAATTTTTTTACGAAATTAACGGCCTCTGGAACTTTATAGGCATGATCCACGATCGTTAAGTTGATCATATTCCCTTTTATCCCACCTTTTTCCTCGTTGACATAACGAAAATAATCCTTGTGACCTTTGGCGTGGAACTGTCCCCATGTAGAAGCTGGCCCGGTCAGGTTAATAATCGCCCCGACCTTTATCTCCTTGGTGACCGGGACCGGAGCGGGTGTGGGTCTGGTGAGATACCAAACAACTATTCCAGCAATGATGACCAAGACTATCACTAAAACGGTGATGAGTTTACGCATTGTCTCCCCTCCTTGGATAAAAGTTTTTCACATTTACACCAACTTAACGCGTCTAATCCCAGTGCATCTACATTTAATAGAAGTATATCTTTTATGTCAAGGTATAATTTCCGCATGGTATATATAGGCTTGACACCTATTTCCCTGTATGTTAATAGCGCCACTGATGGGTCCATCTGACGAGTGGTGAAATCCATGGACATAAATCATCCTAATCGCCTTATGATGACAGGAAAAACGTCAAAAAAATACAAAATAAAGGAGGAATATTGTGAATATTATAGTATGCTTAAAACAAGTTCCTGATACGGAAACTCAGATTAAGATTTCTCAGGATAAAAAGTCAATTGAGGAAAGTGATATCAAATGGGTCATGAACCCATATGATGAATTCGGTGTTGAGGAGGCCTTACGACTTAAGGAAAAATTCGGTGGAGAAGTAACCATCATCGGTCTGGGACCTAAAAGGGTTACGGAGTCTATCCGTACGGCCTTGGCTATGGGAGCTGATAAAGGTATTTTGATTAATGATCCTGCACTGGAAGGTAGTGACGCCTTGGGTGTGGCAAAGGCCTTAGCAGCAACGATTAAAGGCATGGGATTTGATCTTATCTTTACGGGGCAGAGGGCCGTTGATGATGATGCTGGTATAGTCGGCATAACATTGGCCGAATTCCTTGGTATTCCGCATCTTCCCGTTATCGTCAAAATAGAAGTCGCGGAAGACGGCAAATCTCTCAAAGCCCACAGACCAGTAGAGGGGCAGACCCTCATCATCGAAACCGGCCTTCCTGCACTCATCACCGCACAAAAAGGATTGAATGAACCTAGATATGCCTCATTACCTGGAATCATGAAGGCAAAGAAGAAACCCCTGGAAGAAAAGACCCTCGCGGATCTTGGATTGAACCCATCCGAATTCGGAAAAGGTGCAAGCAAGTTAAAGGTTATAGAACTGACACCGCCACCTCAGAGGGCGGCTGGCAAAATAATTGATGGTGAATCTCCGGAGCAGAAGGCTGCTCAACTCGCTAAACTTCTCCATGAGGAGGCCAAGGTTCTATAATTAACACCCGTTGGACGTTTCATTCTTGAACATTTTTGAAATGGATATATTCAGTCATCCAACGGGCAGAAAATATCGTTCAATCAATAGAGAAATAAGGAGATATACAATGGCACAAGGAGTTATCGCAATTGCTGAGCAAAGGGATGGTGAAATCCGAAAAATATCTTATGAAGTCGTTAGTGAAGCCAGGAGATTGGCCGATTCTTTAGGACAAGGTGTTACTGCCATTATTCTTGGCGCTGGTGTTAAGGAAAAGGCCGTCACGCTTGGTCATTACGGGGCGGATAAGGTCGTGGTTGCGGATGATCCAAGGCTTCAGACCTACACCCCCGATGCGTATGTGACGGTTTTAGAACAATTGGTTAAAGAGAATGATCCCGCGATTTTGCTTTTGGGCGCCTCAACCCAAGGTAAAGATCTGGCTGCACGACTTGCGGCAAGATTAGGGGTCGGCATGGCGCAAGATTGCACCCAATTCTCCATAGAAAATGGCAATTTAGTATCAATCAGACCCATCTATGCCGGAAAGGCCTATGCAAAATTGACATATCAAGATAGTTATCCGCAGATGGCCACGGCCAGACCCAACGTCATGCCCTTAAATAAACCTGACACAGGCAAATCAGCTCAGATGGTTGATGCCGCTTTCACGCTGGATGACAGTGTTATGAAGACAAAGATCGTGGATATCATTAGGGATGAAAGTGGAAAGGTGGATCTTACTGAAGCTGATAAGATTGTATCAGGCGGCCGGGGTATGAAGGACGCGGAGGGGTATAAAATTCTTGAAGAATTGGCAGATCTCATAGGGGCCAGTGTGGGAGCCTCCCGTTCAGCAGTCGATGCAGGGTGGCGACCACACAAAGACCAGGTAGGTCAGACCGGAAAAGTGGTATCACCGAATCTTTATATTGCGTGCGGCATTTCAGGTGCGATTCAGCATCTCGCCGGCATGAGCACTTCAAAGGTAATAGTGGCCATCAATAAAGATCCGGATGCACCCATCTTCCAGAAAGCTGATTATGGTGTTGTGGATGATCTTTTTAAGGTCGTTCCGGCCTTAAAAGAAGAATTAAAAAAAATGGCTTAATTCAAAAAAAATCCCATTTCTTTTCTTTCAAAATAAAAAAGAGCTCATAGATCATCTTTAAAGGAGATCCTTGGGCTCTTTATTATTTGGTATCTATCTAGAAATAATTTATTTCTGAATAGAGCCTTTGACAGTCAGCAACCAGCCCGCAAATAAACACTCGTTGTTAAAGGCTTTAATTAACTGCTGGAAGCACAGATTGCTGTGGCTTGAGTCCGTATATATTGGTCTACGGCTGCGCACTATTTAACGGTCGGGCTGCCAATAAAAAACCCCGAATCATGATTCGGGGTAAAACCGAATGTGTCGTTACTTGATATTTTATCTCTTCCCCCTTTAGGAATTTATGTAATGTAACGAGCACTTCAGAGTCGATAAAAAGAATATGCAATTCACATGCCACAAATTACCATACAAGTTATTGTGTAGTTGAAAAACATTAACAACAATTATGTGTCATTATGCCAATTTGTGTCATCATTACAATACATAGAGTGTGTATATATTTATACAAAGCATGGGTTGACCTTATTGAAGCAAGGCCCTTTTCGGGATGATTTCATTTATGAGCATGCAATCCGTGCATTACCGTTTTTTGTCCGATTAGATTTTTATGGCAAGAGTCCTTCACCTCTAATCTTTTCAAAGGCTAATCAACCTGCCACCTAAATGAAATGGACTTTACCCGCGAAAATAGCCAATAAAACCTATTATTTCATTGACAAACGCATATATTTTAATAGATTAATGGGGCCACTGGCGGTGTAGCTCAGTTGGTCAGAGCATGCGGCTCATATCCGCAGAGTCACTGGTTCAAATCCAGTCACCGCCACCATAAAATTCTATACAAGGGGCAGATTTATCAGGTAGCCAATATTGACTTTTTTATAATCTGCTTTATCTTCAGGTCCACAAGGTGCTTATGATAGGGCCGAGAAATGACATATTGGTCTTTTGAAGATACTAATCTTAAAATTGTAAGTGATGCTCTTCATATCGCCGAAGATAAAACAGGGGATTTTTATAAATTCTCCTTTAGTCAGTGGAAAAGGCACCGCTATGATGTTAAGACCCAGACATTCTTGGCGGATGATGAGATATCATCTTTTGCCTTTGCCCTGCTGAATAAATGTACGACCCCTTTTGAAGGGATTGATCAAGAGAAAGCAGGGAAAGATTTCTATATTATTTGTCTTCAGGATCATCAAATTTTAAAGGCTCTGAAAAGGGATACATCTTTAAACCTTCTATCACTTCTTGTGTATATATTTACGCACGAGTTGATTCATATAGTTCGATTCTGCAACTTTTATCAACGGTTTGACATATCCGGTAAGGAGAAGGAATCCGAGGAAAGGATCGTTCACGAAACAACTTATCGGATTTTAAAGGAACTCTCATTGCCAAGGCTTGATTACATACTTGAGTCTTATCAACCTCACCGCATATGTGATTTAGGTATCCAGTAGGATCTGGACATATTATATTGTATGTGGCAAGCTGTCAAAAATGAATGTTAAGAAGGAGTTGGATATAAATGCCGGTTTATGAATATGAATGTACAAAATGTGGATATCGGACGGAATTACTCCAAAGGATCACTGATCCACCACTTTCAAAATGTGAAAAGTGTTCCGGAAAGATGAAAAAGCTAATTTCCAATAGCACATTTCATCTTAAAGGTTCAGGATGGTATGTAACGGATTATGCCTCTAAGAGCGGGGGGTATGATGGAAAAACCAAAAACAATGGTGAATCCAATTCAACAAAGGAAGCTTCAAGCGCTTCTAACGAGCCTAAATCAGCCGGCGAAAAATCTCAAAAGGACTCTTTTTCAAGTAGCGAAATAAAAGCCAAGGCGAAAGATTAACCGGCCAAAGGGGAATTTTATAAAGAATATTGATTTAGCTGCCGATGATTGTCAAAAAAAACAACTTAAATCTAAAATGAAATGACAAGCGTATTCAATGAAAAATTTTAACACCGGAAGAGTCCAGGACAAGTTACTTGACAGGCTGGAAAGAAAAGAAAAACACCAGGCATTTCAAAGAGATAGGTTTTTCAAATTTAAGCTTGACGAAATGCATACAAGGTTATCACAGGCATTATTGATGGAAAAGATTGTTGAGACGGACTCCCCGGCTATAGTATCCGATCTCATATTGAAAGGCCTCAAACAGCTCACCAAAACAAGTGAGTTTGATTTTAAATACTACATAGCCCCCATCCGTAATTTGGTCCCACGTCCTAACCCCATCTCTCTTTACCTGACTCAGTATATTTTAGAAGATGTTGTCAACGATCCGGGCATTATTGACGTATTTGGAACGGATCAAGAGATCTATAAAGTAGTCAATAATGTTGTCACCAATATCAATTTGAAATTTGAAAAGGCTGAAGAAAAAATCATTCAGCAGGTTTCAAAAAATAAATCCCTCACCCCTGGCTCAAGGGATTATGACATCGCCCTTGACGAGGCCTTTCGTAAGGCCATGGGTGAACCTCACAATTTTTAAAAAGCCCCTTCATTTCCTACTTTAGATCTTCGAAAATTCCTTCCCGATTCAGAAGATATCTCTTTAATGGCAACCCTCCGCGAAAACCGCCGAGACCCCGGGCGGAAACTACACGATGTCAAGGGAAGATGATCGGTAGCGGATTTTTGTTCATGGCTTGACCGACTGCCCTCGCCCCACCCTTCTTTCCGATAAAATCGGCGACCTCCCCATATGTCCTGGTCCGCCCAAAAGGGATCTGTTCAACGGCCTTCCATACGTTCATCTGAAATGGCGTGCATTGTATATCAAAAGATGGGGTTATATTTATCGGCGCATTCATTAATCTTGACTCTATGGCTTTTACCAAGGATTCATTTTTTTCAATATCTTCTATGAGATGATCATAAGGAAGTCGATTTTGAAAATAACTCAAGGGCTCCACGCCCGGTTCCAAGCTGAGGGCTGCTTCAATAGCGCCCTGGTTTGATGAAGCCGTATATATTTCCAGGTCTTCGATCCGGAACCGCCAACAGTATATCTTTTTATCGTTCTTCATAATATAACTGGGAGATCACTTCCCATCGGCAATCCATTTGATTAGGCGTTCTTTTTCAAATCGCCATTTGTTCAAAACTTTTTTTGCTGGGATCTTGCCCTCTTGTACGAGTTTATAGATCGTTCTCTTACCCACTTTTAAAAAAGCGGCTGCCTCATTAATCGTTAAGATGTCCTTATCCACAATTCCTCTCCTTTCCTTTATCGCTTTCAAAAGAACGTTAGTATAACAAACTGAGTATTTAATTACCATCCTTTTAATCAATCGTTTCCTTTAAATAAACGGCCCTGAAAAGTGTCTCTTTCTTCCAATCGATTTTGAATTTGTCTCAAATTATTGATCTTATCCGCAGCCCATAACGGTGCCACCAACTCGGATAAAACAGGATCACCAGTCAACCTTTGAATAACCATTTTAGGAGGAAGAAGCTCTAGAAAATCAACAACCAACTCCACATATTCATTCCTTCCAAGGCATTGGTAATCGCCTCTTTGATAACGGTCTTCCATGCCCGTATTTTTCACCACATAAAGTAGATGTATCTTTACGCCTTTAATGGGAAGGGTGGCGATCTTTCTGGCGGTTTCCAACATCATTTCACGGTTTTCACCTGGAAGCCCCAAGATGACATGAGCGCAGACATTTAGACCGTAATCGTCAGCCATGTATACGCTTTTTTCAAAACATCTATAATCATGTCCTCGATTAATCAAAGCGAGTGTCCGGTCATGACACGATTGGAGACCATATTCAAGCCACACAAGGTAATCTTTTTGATAAGAACGCAAAAGCTCTAAAATGTCTTTATTGATACAATCCGGTCTCGTGCCAATTGCGAGACCGATTATTCCTGGGTGATCAAGGGCTTGAGCATAACATGCTTGAAGTTTTGAGACAGACGCATAAGTGTTTGTGAAAGATTGAAAATAAGCAATAAACTTTTTAGCCTTGTATCGGACTTCGGCAAACCGCTTCCCAGCTATTATTTGATCATTTATGGACATCCCTTTATTCATCATTGCACCGGTACCGGAACCTCGGCTATCGCAATAGATACAACCCTTATCAGAGATAGTCCCGTCCCGATTCGGACAACTAAATCCCGCATCCAATGGAATCTTTTGCACTCGCTCACCGAACAGGTCTCGAAGATAAGTGTTATAGTCGTAATATCTTTTCAAGGGATTCGCGATTTCTATTTTGTTTTTTTTGAAAAACATCAAAGGCCCCCCTTGGGGTCTCTTTTGGCACGATTATCCAAAGACGCTTCAGATAACGAGGAGCAAATTGATTTAAGGCCTTCCATAGAAGTTCGATAAAACGGTTTCTTCCCAAGTTCCCATATACTGTACCAATAAAAGGAATAGCGATGGACCGCAGTTTTCTTTTTTCAGATTCCAGAAATATATTCTTCAGAGCCGTCTTAATCCACTCTTCTTGCCATGTCGGCTCTTGATCAAGATCATGTATAACCGCCAGCATTCGAAAAGGCCCTTTGCCTTTTGTCAGTACGGTACCCGGCGTTTCAGGTTTTAACTCTATGACTTCCGTTAAAACATGTATCAAAGGCTTTTGCGGATCACGAACCCTCTTGTCGGCACTCAGGACTAAAAACGTGTCTTCTTCAAAAACCATGGCGTCTAACGCAAAAGGCCTCATCTTTTCAGGGGACGCCACGATATCAAGGAAACCCATGGAAATATGGATAGGGTAATGCCCGGTAATAACCCGTAAGTTTGAATTTTTTGTTGTTGTTTTTATCACAGGATTTACTCGGCTGAATGTCGCATAATATTCTTATTACCATACCTCTTTATTGGATTCAATAGAGTCCCACATTCTTAAATGATTGGTAATACCCTCTTTACAAAACTGCTGATCTCTGCCAGGATACTATTGATGAAACCTTTATTAACGGCGGCCTCAATAATGCCATGCCGTAATTATTAAACCCTTCACATAAGGACATAACGATTATGATGATGCAACGCTTATTGATTTTTCTTGCAGTTTGGCTGGCGGTAAATGTTTCTTTTGCCACCTCCGCTGAAGAGACCTCAACAAAAAAAGAAGCGGATGTAACCGAACCAGCCTCGCAGGAAAAACCATATCCAAAGGTTCTTACCGAACGGGAAATCATAGAGCAAAACCTGGAACCTTCTTACATCACCGCTGGTGGTGGTTTAAATTTTTCATTTTGGCGTGAAAGTCATATCGACTGGGGTGATTCCATTTTTGAAGCGGAACTTAATCATCATCTCCATTTTTTTGACTCACCGGAAAAGTGGAAATGGCAGGGGTTTGTTAAATTTAATCCAAAGATCCAGATCCGAATGTCCAGTGATAAATCCACTCCCATCAAGACGCCCGGGTTTTTGCCTCGGGCGACCTATTTTTTTTGGTTTAATGACAAGGACCCGCATGATCGTTTTACCTATTACTCTTTGATGTTGAGCCATCATTCCAATGGTCAAGCTGGTGAGTTTTATAATTCAGATGGAACGGTCAATACGGAGAGCGGCAATTTTTCGACCAACTACCTAGAATTGGCCAATTATCAGTTTCAGCGGAAATATCTTCCGGAATGGACCAAATTCAGCGTTATCTGGCACCCGGGCTTTAACCGAGAAGATGGTTTGGACGACCAATATGAGGAACTAAAAGTTCAAATATCAACATTTACAACGACACGGACACTTCGGACTTTTAAACCGATAGCGGAAGATATGTTATTAAAAAGAGGTTGGTATTTTAAGATCTTTACCTCCGTATCCTATACACTCATGGGACGAGACTATGTAGTTGCACCGAACAGGAATTATACACAGATCACGCCTCAAAAAGCAGAATGGGATGATAATATCAATCTATCCATGACCATGTGTGTCCGTCCACCCTATTTCAATGATATGAATTTTTTCGTGAGATACGACCTCGGGTATGACTATTATAATATTAATTTTCAAAAGGAGATAAACCGGATTCAGATCGGCATTGCAGGAGATCCTTTCGGGCTCTTGAATTGATCTTTAAAGGAAGCTTTAAATCTATCCGTTCAAGATAGATTGACGACGAGTCGTTTTAATGCCTCATCTATTATCGTCTCCGTGAAAGGTTTTCGAATAATCCCATTCACGCCGGCACTATAAGCGGCATCATCATCCTGACCTTCATTCTGAGTCGTAACCATAATGATCGGAAGTTCATCTTTGGTGTACATTTTACGGACCCCTCTGGTTAAATCAATGCCGGTGATGTTAGGCATATTCAAATCAGTCAGTATAACATCAGGCTTAGCCTTTTCAACTCTTTCAATAGCCACGGCAGGATACTCGAAAAGCATGGATTCATATCCCAAATTATGGAGCGCCGTTCGATAGATATTCAGAACCATCTTGGAATCGTCAACGGCAAATATCTTCAGCTTGACCTTTTTCTCCGGCAATCTATCTGGTGCGATATGCTCGACCAAGTCTTTGAATGCAGTATTTTTTAAGATCCTCGAATAAAAAGCTCGGGTTTCAGGGTGGGCTTTATCGGTTAAATATTGAATAGCCGGTTCTTTAAAGAAATCTTCTTCCAAGAGATCCATAAAGATATTTCCACACTGCGAATTGATGATCGTGCCCACAATCGATAGGGATTGGGCATTTCCAGACCGAATCAAGTTTCTTACACCACCGGCGAGCACCGGATTATAATTTTGATCAATGGCCTTTGCCGCGGCGCTCCTGACATTATCTACGGGATCCTCCAGACCCGCCGCCAACGCGAATGATCCTCTGTCCAGGGGAAGGCGGCCTAATGCCTCATAAGCCGCGAATCGAATATTGGCGTCTTTAGGCTCATTAAACAAAAGATTTCGGATGCCGGCAATGGCGGCTGTATCTCCAATATCACCAAGCACGTTCAATGAATGAATAATCAAATCCGTATCGTTTCGTTTCAGATTATTGATCAGGAAACGAATGCTCATCGTTCCTATTTCACCTAATTTTTGCTTAGCGGCGGCGCGCACATGCGCATATTTTGAACTCAGCAATTCATTTAATTTTTCAAGGGCTTCAGGAATCTGGACGTTAGCGATGGTATGGATGATCATCCGATCCAATTCGGGATTTTGACCCAACTTCTCGGAAAGCTTTTGGATGGCATCCGGCGTGGCCAACTCCCCCAAGATATGCATAGCTAAGATAACGATTTCATCATTGTCTGAGTACAGTTTTTTCCCCACAGCCTCGACTGAAGATGGATCGCCGATCATGCCCAATGAGATCAGGGTGGAGCCGATAATCTTGATATCGTCCCCTTTGTCTAAGACATCTATCAAAAGAGGGGTGGCTTTATCGAGCCGAATTTCTCCTGCGACCTCAGCTAAAAAAGCCATTTCTATCGGGTCCTTGGTTTTCGAGAAGAGGTCCAAAAGCACATTGGGGCTATCCAGAACTTTAGAAAACATGGTTTCGCGGAGCTGCGGGAATGATTTCGACACGTTCGGGCTGTTTGCCAAGACACCTGCCAATAAAGGAATTGAAAAATCATCGCTGGCCTGACTCACTTCATACAAGGCCCGCTTTTGGGTGTTTCTACTTACATGCTCCAGTGAAGCCAGGACCAGCTTGGCCTTCAGTAGGTCTTTGGCCTCGATATCAAATCGAATTTCGTCCAGTAAGTGTTGTTCGCAAATTTTACTCATCAATAGGTTCCTTTTTCCCGGTAGATTCCATGCTTATGGATTTGAGACTTTAAGGCGTTTATCATGAATCAAGAACATTCAGCAAAACGTATTGTACTATGATTCAGAGATCTTTTTAGCCGCATTTAAAATGTCTCCCATCATATCGTTAATCTCCACCCGTTGAATTCCCAAAATCTCTAAGGCATCTTCATCCATTTGATACAGTGTGCCGTCTATTCCAAGACCCAATCCCGTCATCATAGCCAACGCATCGGCAACGTGGACAATATAGGCCAGCTTGCTTCCTTGGGACCGGGATGGATGATGGTGATATCGTATGGCAATGGTTAGCGGCTTAGGGATGTTCCAGGTCTTGCAAACTTCAGCGGCGACCTCGGAATGGTCAAGTTCGAGGATTTCTTTTTCAGCCTCTAAAAAGGTCTTTTGACCACCGGACATGAATTCCTCAAACAATTCCCAACGTTCAGTTATATAAGGATCCAGAATGAGTTTCCCCGCATCATGGATGAGGCCTGATGTGAAGGCATCATTGGTTAGCGAAGGTTCTTTTTTTTGCGCAATGATCCGTGACCCAAAGGCAACGGCAAGCGAATGTTTCCAAAGGGCACCGGCATCCAATCCATAACCTTCTAATTTTTCCCCTAATAGGCTCGATGTCCCTCCCATGGTGATTAGTTCACCCAAGGTCTTATGTCCAAGGACAACCGAAGCATGTTGTATGGACGAGACCTTGCCGCCAAGCCCATAGTATGGGGAGTTTGCGAGTTTTAGTATCTTGGCCGCAATGGCTTGGTCCGTCTCAAAAAGATCAGCCAGCTGTTTAAAATCCGATTTCGGGTTGGCCATGATATCCCGTGCCTTGAGCACGGTTTGGGGCATCGGAGGCAAATCCATCACTTTTCGTAAAATTTTATTTTTTAAGGCCTCCCCCGTGAGGTAGTCCGTTTTCATATTTTCTTCAAACTCTGAGGCGTTTCCATGGATCGCCTTTGACCGCAAATCGAGCTCAATTATTCCTTTGCAATTTGGACAAGGAAAAGCGATTTCCTTGCCCATGGGAAGTCGTTCGTCAGGAATGTTGAATACCTTATCGCACTTGGAACATGTCACTCTCATATATTACCCCCTTTAGGGTTCCATAACTGTTTTCAAATGGATGAATAAAATATTAAAAAATCAGGTTAGCTCATCCTAAGGTTAGCATGAATTATGCCAAGGGGTATAATGATGATAACTCATTGTAATTCCGGAAGATTGGGAAATATCAACCTCATTTTTATCATATCCTGTAAGGAGCGGTTTTATGCAATGTCAGAATCCTGACATGCGTTTTAACCCACGTGCCGGTGAAAGGTTTGACAGTGTTTGATTCCAATGGTAGATAGTTTGAAAATGCGCATCAATGGAAAGGGATAAAACAACGGGAAGGAGATAAATATGCTTTACATACATCCTTGTTTTCAGGCAATGGCCATTTTACTGGTAATCTATGTGTTATATTTAGGTGTACAGCGCTTCCTATCCGGTCATTTTCATAAAAAGGTCCCTTTTAAATGGAAACGACATGTCCTTTTGGGGAAAATCGCGCTTGTTGCCTTGTTGGCGGGAATGTTCGGCGGGATTTCAATGGTCTATATCCACTGGCATCATTTCTTGATCAGCGGGATACATGCCTTTGTCGGCCTAATATTAGCGCCCTTGATTGTCATCGGATTCTCGACGGGTTTGTACCTGGATGCCAAAAAAGGGAAACATGGCGATCTAGCCCTTATTCACGGTATTAACAATCTGATCATTTTTTTTCTTTGTATCAGTCAGATAATCACGGGTATTAAGATCCTTTAACCGGCAAAAAAGCCTTTTCCCGTTAACATCTGTTTTTCTCTAACCGCTGGACTCTTTGAGTAACGTATCGGCATAATCCCTTACAATGGACAAGTTGCTGCCTTTTCGCTAGATTGCTCCCAATAGATTAACCATGAAAATGATCAATTTGTGAAGTTGCAATTTTCAGATTATGTGGTTAACATCACTTGACTGGTTAGATGAATATCACCTCTTCTTTTACCGTTCATACATTCACACGGGAAGATGAAATGGACGAAAAAAAATCAAAAAAATTCAAGAGGCATCAATCTATCTGGGTGCTATCTGTCATTTTGGCCATCCTGCTGCTACAAGGATGTACCTCGGTCATCTCAAAAAGCATGCGTCAAGAGGTGGATTTGAATTTGACCTTTGAGCAGGTTATAAAAGATCCGGATGCCCATACCGGGCAAATGGTCCTTTTCGGAGGAACCATCATTCGGACGGAGAATGTAACCGGTCAAGCGCGAATTTTTGTTTTGCAACGCCCATTAATATTTCGAGACGAACCAACGGCAAAAGACATTACAATGGGCCGATTTATCATATCGGTCCAAGATTTTCTGGACCCTGAGATATACAAACCAGGACGAAAGGTCACAGTGGCCGGTCCTTTAACAGGGAAAGAGGTTCACCCCCTTGACGGTATTGAATATCCCTATCCCGTCATTGCCAAAAAGGAACTGTATTTATGGCCTATTCAAGAATATCGGCAAGAATCCCCCACATTTCGTTTTGGTTTTGGCGTGCATATGGGTCTTTAGAACAAAGAAATACAAACATGAAAAACCAAATCAACCACTACAAAAAAATAGCATTTTTTATTGTCCACCTTTTGGTTTTATTGCCGCTTTTCATGTCGGTTAAAACAAATGCTGAAGGTCTTCCTGACTCCACAGGCCATCCGGTCAATGATTTTGCCGATGTTATCCCACCGGCCTATGAGCAGCAGATCAATGCCATAGCTATTGAACTCTTTAACAAAACCGAAACCGCGGTAGTGGTGGCGACCATGTCGGATATCGGTGGTGAAGATTACAATGATTATGCGAATCGGCTTTTTGAGAAATGGGGCATCGGACAAAAGGGCGTGGACAAAGGCGTCCTCATTTTCGTCACGGTCAAAGAAAGAAAGATGCGAATCGAAACTGGCTATGGTGTTGAAGGGATATTGCCGGACGGCCTCGTGGGGGAGATTCGTGACAAGTATATGATTCCTTATCTTAAACAAGACAGGTATGGTGAGGGTATTTTAAACGGCACCGCGGCAGTGGCTCAGGTGGTTTCCAAGGCCGCCGGGGCCCAACTAACCGGTCAAATACCCGTCAAGCAGCCGAAAAAGACCAGCCGATCCATCTTTTCTTTTTTCCCCATCCTCATTATTATTTTCTTTTTTATATTGGGCTCCAAACGACGCGGCTCATGGATCTTTTTCCTCCCATTTCTGATGGGAGGTGGAGGTAGTCGTCACAGTAGCGGCGGCTTCGGGGGGAGTTTCGGCGGCTTTAGCGGCGGCTTCGGGGGTTTCGGGGGTGGTATGAGCGGTGGAGGCGGCGCCGGCGGAAGTTTCTAAAGTGTTACCATGTACCTTTATAAAATTGTTGCCCATGTGCTTTGCCATTCAAACCCGATGGCTGATCGCTGAATGCTGACAGCTTTGGAAAGGAGGTATCATGTCCAAAATACCAAAAAATCCCAATGAAATATTTGAGGAAATTATCCACGATTTTAAAGCCTTGTTCAGCGATGATCTCGTGAGCATTATTCTCTATGGAAGCGCGGCAAGTGGGGATTATATCCCCGGAAAATCGGATATCAATCTGATGGTTGTCCTGTCGGATGAAGAGATTGAGCATATTGACAAGGCATTTAAGGCCATCGCCAAATGGCAAAAAAGAAAGGTGGCCGTCCCTTTATTCTTGACCGAGCAATACATTGAGACCTCAACCGATGTGTTTCCCATTGAGTACCTTAATTTTCAACGCAATCATATGCTCCTTTACGGGAAGGATGTTCTATCGGAACTTACTTTTGATCGACATGATGTACGACTTCAGTGTGAGCGGGAGATCAAAGGCAAGCTTCTGATTTTAAGGGAGGCCTATCTGGAGAGCAAGGGCAAAGGCAAGGCCCTAAAAGAAGTGATTGTTCATTCTTTTCAGGCCTTTTTGGCTCTATTTACATCGCTATTGTTCTTCAAGGAAAAAGATGTTCCGTTAGAAAATCGAGAGATTGTTTCGTCCGTAAGTCACGAATACGGGCTGGATTCCGAGTTATTGAACCAACTCCTTGATATTAAGGAAGAGAAGACAAAATTGAATGATATTGAAATGAAAACCCTT
>JAFGGA010000182.1 GCA_016930835.1 Deltaproteobacteria bacterium | reverse complement strand
TTTTTTGAAAAATTGCATCGTTTATCCCAATAGAGTCGGGTGGTGGGCGATGCGCGACTCGAACGCGCGACCTTTGGTTCCGGAGACCAACGCTCTATCCACCTGAGCTAATCGCCCTGGATGAATGAAGTTTTAACAAAATTTTAATACCTGGTCAATATGGAACTTTTTTGTTGAATTTGTTATGATGTTTACCTGAATATTCATCCTTGATCCTTTTCCACCAGAATGAGATGTTTCCTTTTTTTGGGCATTCATTACTTCTTAATCTTGCGCAACATATTGTTCTTCCGCGTGAATGTCATCTCAACACTTGTGATTCACATTGAAACGCCTTGACACTCAACGTTATTTATGTTAACTAATATTAGCAAAAATTGATTCAAAGAGATGATACAACAATTATATATGGGAGCCTCATAATGGCAAAAGATGATGATTTCTTCGAAGAAAAGATCGATGATGAAATAGACCTATTAAATTTCGATTTGGATGACCTCTCGGAAGAAGATACTACGCAGGATATTACGGGACCTGATTTTTCAAAAGAAGACTCCGATGATGATGAAATCATCGATCTGTTGGATATGGTTGAAAGTGACAGTATGGCTGGTGATGTGGGGATTGAAGGCAGTGATCAGCCATTGGTCGGTGGTGATACGGTTGTTGAAGACAATCCCATTGATCTTGCCGACCTTTCAATCGAAGTTGAGACGCCGGATGTGACAAAAAGTCCTGAACCGACAGAAATGGATCTGGATATTTCCAGCCTGGAATTGGGATCGGATGTCCTTGCGGATGAAACCCCTTCGTTAGCAGCCGAAACAGGCGAGATAGATGTCTCTGAGAGCGATTTGGAGAAGATGCTGCAAGAGGATACCAGTCTCGAGTTGGAAGAGGACCTATCCGGTACCATGGAAACCGATGCGAACTTTGATGATCTTATGAAAGACGCGGATCTTGAAGAATCTTTTACGATTGATACCACTGATCTCAAGGTGGAAATGGGTGAAGAAGACATAACGGAAAGCGATCTCGAAAAATTACTAGGAGATCAACCCCAAGGAGAATCGGGAGAAACCATTGAACCCCCTGCTGAGATGGAAACACCTGTTCAACTCGTTGAAGAACCCACCATCAAGATGGAAGCGGAGATCCCCGAAGAAGAACCTATGGAAGAGCCTTCAGCACGAGAAATGGAGATTGAGGCACCCGAAGAAGCTGCCGCCGGTCAACCTCCCATTGTTGCGGCTCCATTGTTGTCGGAGGATAGGATTGAGCATCTGGTGGCCGATGTGGTGGGGAGGGTTACTCGGGAAACCATCACGGATGTCACAGAAAAAGTTGTTCAGAAAACGGTTACCGAGGTCGTCGAGAGACTGGTCAGGGAAACCTTGGAAAATGTAGTGGAAAGGACTGTTCGGGAGACGGTGTCGAATGTCATCGAAGGGGCCGTTCGTGAAACCATATCTGATGTAACGGAAAGGGTTGCCAGAGAAAGCATGTCCAATATTGCGGAAAGAATCGCCAGAGAGACGATGGTCGATGTTGCGGGAAAGGTTATTTCCGAGGCCATAGAGGCATTAAAGCGCAGCCTGGAAATTGTCACGGATTAAAAAGGATTTCAAGAAATATCTTTTAAATTCAATCGATTTATGTTTATGTAAGGGGTTGTTGCCATAACAACCCTTTTTTTTTGAGTTTGAAAGATATCGTTATTGAGGAGTATTCAAGAATGCAAGAAGAGATCATGCCGAAGGGTTATGAACCAAAAGATGTGGAATTGAAATGGTATCAATATTGGGAAGAAAATCATCTCTTTGAGGCAAAGGCAAAATCGGACCAAGAGGCCTTTTGCATTGTTATCCCGCCTCCCAATGTGACTGGTTTTCTTCACATGGGTCATGCGCTTAATAACACACTCCAGGACATATTGTGTCGACATAAACGGATGATGGGTTTTAATGTTTTATGGCAGCCGGGTACCGATCACGCAGGGATCGCCACCCAAAATGTGGTGGAGAGAGATCTTGTTGAAAAAGGGACGAATCGGCACGAGCTGGGTCGTGAAAAATTTATTGATCGCGTTTGGGATTGGAGAGAGAAATACGGCGGCGTGATTATCAACCAGCTCAAACGATTGGGGAGTTCGTGCGATTGGAGCCGGGAACGATTCACCATGGATGAAGGTCTCTCCGCGGCCGTGAAGGAGGTCTTTGTACGCCTTTATGAAGAAGGCCTCATCTATCGGGGGGATTATATTATCAATTGGTGTCCACGATGTCATACGGCCCTGGCTGATCTTGAAGTAGAGCATGAAGATCGAGACAGCTTCCTTTATTATATCCGATATCGTTATGCGTCGGGTAACGGCTATCTGACTGTAGCCACGACCAGGCCTGAAACGCTTTTAGGTGATACGGCCGTAGCCGTGAATCCCGAAGATGATCGTTACAGGTCCATTTCCACCACCCATGTCCTCTTGCCTATTTTGGACAGACCCATACCGATTATAAGGGATCAATATGTGGATGCGGACTTCGGTACCGGAGTCTTAAAGGTTACACCGGCTCATGATCTGAATGATTTCGAGATTGGCAACGCGCATCACCTGGAACGGATCAAGGTGATAGATGAGAGCGGCAGAATGAATGAATCGGCGGGGCCTTATCAGGGAATGGACCGTTTTGAATGCCGTGAACAGATTGTTGAAGACCTGAAGGAAGCAGGACTACTGGAGCGATTGGAACCGTATCGCAATGCCGTGGGCCACTGTTATCGATGTAAAACCATGATCGAACCGTTGTTATCCAAACAGTGGTTCGTTCGTGTGGGCCCATTAGCGGAAAAGGCCGTTCAAGCCGTTAAAGAGGGAAAGACGAGGATTGTTCCCTCCACTTGGGAGAATGTATACTATGACTGGATGAAGAATATTAGGGATTGGTGTGTCTCCAGACAGATCTGGTGGGGACATCGAATACCGGCCTGGTATTGCGACGAATGCGGTGATGTGATCGTGGCCAAGGAAACACCCTTGATGTGTCCCGGATGTAAGAACAACCATCTCCGCCAGGAAACCGATGTGTTGGATACTTGGTTCAGCTCCGCGCTGTGGCCTTTTTCCACATTGGGATGGCCAAACATGACGGATGAACTCAAGACCTTTTATCCGACCTCTGTCCTTATCACCGGCTTTGATATCCTTTTTTTCTGGGTGGCCAGGATGATGATGATGGGTCTTCATTTTATGGGGGATGTTCCTTTCAAGGATGTCTACATTCACGCCCTGGTTCGAGATGCGGATGGGAAGAAAATGAGCAAATCCAAAGGCAATGTGATCGATCCATTGGAGGTGATCGATGCCTTTGGGGCTGATGCTTTTCGTTTTACGCTCGCTGCGTTTGCAGCCCAAGGCAGGGACATCAAGCTTTCAGAGGAAAGGATTGTCGGGTATCGGAATTTTGCAAACAAGATATGGAACTCGGCACGTTTGGTGCTTATGAATCTGGACGAAGAGGGCCCCATTCAACCTGAAAATATCGTGTATTCTCTTCCAGATCGCTGGATACTTTCAAGGTTGGGACAAGTCAGCGAGGAGATCATCCGGGCCCTCGATGAATATCGCTTCAATGATGCAGCGGGTGTTTGTTACCAGTTTGTATGGCATGAATTCTGTGACTGGTATTTGGAGATGGTTAAACAGGGTCTCTATGGGGAGGATGAATCCCTGAAAAAATCTTCTCAATATATCCTACAACAGGTGTTGATGGCGACATTGAAGTTGTTGCACCCCTTTATGCCGTTTATTACGGAGGAGATCTGGCAAAGGCTCCCGGGTGCCAGTGGAAGGAGCATTATGACTGCCGATTTTCCCAGGCGATCGGATTTTATTTTTGATGAGGCGGCGATAATAGAGATGAATTTAGTGATGGACCTGATCACGGGGATCCGGACCATTCGTGGGGAGATGAATATCTCCCCGTCAAAACGGGTGGATGTGGTTATTGAAATGCCTGATGAAAAAGAAAGCGATATATTAAAACAAAATTTGATCCACATTCAAAATTTGGCGAAAGTGGATTCGATGCAACTCAAAACAACGGTTGCCAAGCCCAAGGCATCAGCCACGGCCGTGTTCGGCAACAATCAGGTGCATGTGATTCTCAAAGGACTTTTGGATTTTGAGGAAGAGAGGAATCGGCTTCGCAAAGAGATTCAAAAGATTGAAAAAGAGATGGCCTCGTCGGAGAAGAAACTCTCCAACAAGGAATTTTTGGACAAGGCTCCTCCTGATATTGTGGAAGGCGTCCAGGAAAAGGTTTCGATCATGAAGGCCAAGTTGGAAAAGATTACTGAAAATCTCCATTTTTTTGAGTCAATCAATGAATGAGATAAAGAACCGGATCTGGTTGGAGAAGGTCATTCGAACCGCCCTTGAAGAGGACCTTGGAGCAGGAGATTTGACCACTAATGCCATTATTGAGCATGAGATGAACGGTCAAGCTGTCCTGATGACCAGGGAGACCATTGTCTTGGCCGGACTTCCTGTTTTTAGTCGGGTATTCGAACTTCTTGATCCTGATGTGAGATTCGATTATGACTTTCAAGATGGAATGCGAGTGCCAGCCGGTGGGCGGATCTGTGTGGTGGCCGGTAAATTGTCGGCTATCTTAGAGGCGGAACGTACGGCCTTGAATTTCGCCCAAAGGATGAGCGGGATCGCTACCTTGACAAGACAATATGTTGATCAGATCGGTTCTTTAAAAACAAAAATCATAGACACAAGAAAGACGGCACCGGGTTTGAGGCTTTTGGATAAGTATGCCGTGGTAATGGGTGGTGGACATAATCATCGTATGGGGCTTTTTGACGGTATATTGATCAAAGATAACCATATCGCAGCCGCGGGTTCTATTAAAAAGGCCGTATTACTTGCCAAGGAGAAGGCGCCCCATACGATCAAGGTGGAGGTGGAGGTGGAAGATTTGACCGGTCTGGATGAGGCGATTCAGGCGGGAGCGGATATGGTCCTTCTGGATAACATGTCTGCAGATCTGATTCAAAAAGCCGTGGATCTAGCCGGTAAAAGGGTTCTTCTGGAGGCCTCCGGTGGAATAAAATTAGAGAATATTCAAGAGATCGCCAAGGCAGGGGTGGATTTGATTTCGGTTGGCGCCCTGACCCATTCCGCCCGGGCCGTGGATCTGAGTCTTGAGGTGATTACCATACCATGAAACCTTATGCCATAGAAATGAAAAACGTTTGTTTTTCATATAATGGAGACCTTGTCCTTAAAGAGGTCAATCTCACCTTAGAACAGGGTGAATTTCTGGGGATTATCGGTCCAAACGGGGGAGGGAAGACCACCTTGCTCAAGCTGATGTTGGGTGTGTTAAGACCCGACAGAGGAACCATAAGGCTTTTGGGTGAAGAACCCCATGATGCGGGTCATAGAGTGGGATATGTTCCTCAGAATATGGATTTTAATCGTAACTTTCCCATTTCTGTCATGGATGTAACATTAATGGGCAGGCTCAAACGTTCACGAATAGGAAAAGGATATACCTTGGAAGACAAGGATAAGGTACAAGAGATCCTTAAGAAAGTGGGTATGTGGAAATATCGGCAAAGGCCCATCGGTCAATTATCAGGAGGACAGAGACAGCGGGTATTTATCGCACGGGCCTTGGTCACTGATCCGGAGCTCCTTTTTCTTGATGAGCCCACAGCCAGCGTGGATCATGAATTTGAAACGGATCTATATGATTTCCTGAAGGCGTTAAACAAGACCGTCACCATTGTGGTGATTACTCACGATATCGGAGTTGTCTCCAGTCATATGAAATCCATAGCCTGTGTGAATAAGCAATTGATTTTTCATAAAGGAGGCCAAATCACCCAGAAAATGATTGATATGGCCTACCCATGTCCGGTGGATCTTATCGCCCACGGCCTTCCCCATCGTGTACTCCACTCACATAAAGGGGTCTAACGTGTTGGCAGCCCTTCAGTTTGATTTCATGCAAAACGCTCTTTTAAGCGGGATATTGGTCAGTGTAGCCTGTGGTATTGTCGGCACTCTGGTGGTGGTGAATCGGATCGTATTCATATCCGGTGGAATTGCCCATGCAGCCTATGGCGGTATTGGACTTGCTTTTTATCTAGGGGTTCCGCCCTCTTTCGGGGCCGCGTTCTTTTCGGTTTTTTCTTCCATGGTAATGGGGGTCGTCAGCTTAAAGAATAAAGAAAGGGCGGATACCATTATCGGGGTTATATGGGCTATCGGAATGGCTATCGGGATTATTCTTATTGATTTGACGCCCGGTTATAATGTGGATCTCATGAGTTATTTGTTTGGCAGTATCCTATCGGTACCTGATAGGGACATCTGGTTTATGTTGTTTTTGGATATCTTGATTTTTCTCCTAGTCTGGTTTTTTTATAAAGAATTATTGGCCATGTCCTATGATGAGGAATTTTCATTTACCGTAGGGATTCCCATAAAATTTCTTTATTTTACCCTGTTGGGAATGATTGCCTTGTCCGTGGTGATGATTATCCAGGTGGTGGGCCTTATTATGGTCATTGCCCTACTCACCATACCCCCTTTTATTGCTGAAAAATACACCCTGTCATTGGCCAAGATGATGATCCTATCGAGCCTGCTGGGGATTTTGTTTACCACTACCGGATTATGGCTTTCTTATACCTATAATCTGACCTCCGGCGCGACCATCATCATGGTGGCCGGATGTGTTTTTTTCATTTCCTTTGGGATGGATTTTTTCAAGGGCTATTTACGAAGGGATATTTAAACGCCTCCGAGGTCTCCGAATCGATTATGTATCCGGGAACTCTCCGATCATTTTAATATTGACTTCAGTCAAGGCTTTGGCTATTAAAGGCGAACGTCAAAAGGTTTGTATCAGATGTTGTGAGAAGATCAATAAAAATTTTTTCAGCAAATTGAATACTATTTGAAGTTATACGCCTATATTGGCGATGCATACAGGAGAATGATATATGGCCCGGCACAAGAAGATCGAGCGAAAGCGAGAAATAGAACGGAGGCGCCGACGCAGAAAAAAAAGGCTTAAAGAGAGAAAAAAGGAATCAAAAATAAAGAAATCATAAAAAGGAAACAGAAATGACTTCTAAATCAAAAAAAACCAAAGCCATTCGAAAATGGAAAGATAAGCCCAACAAGGCAAACCAAAAAGCCGACTTAAAACGTGTTCAGAAGAATGCGGAAATTTTAAGGGAATTAGCGGAAAAGGATTAGGCGTAAATTACATAAGGTTTTTCATCTCTTTTTCGAACATTTCAACAACTTTTTCCCATGAAAAATGATTAAGGATATAATGACGGCAGGTCTCAGGAGAAAAGCGATATTTTCCCTCAGTATTTATTAAATCCTCCATTTTCCTCTGAATATCCCATTGATCGGTACTTTTAAATAGGAGCCTTTTGTCAAATGCGCCGATTACTTCGGGTATGGCCCCCACGGGTGTCCCCAAGACAGGGGTCCCGCATGCCATGGCCTCCAGGATAACCAGTCCGAACCCTTCGAGCTTTGTGGTGGGTAAAACAAAAAAATCAGCGGCCTGATAAAATCTCGGCAGTTCATCATCCGGAATATGGCCCAAGAAATGGACAATATCCTGTAATTTCAAATCATGAACCATGCTTCGGAGTTGTCTTTCCAAAGGGCCCTGACCACCGATGTAGAGCGTCGCTTTTTTTTGTAAAGTCTCACTACCGTGAAATACTTGAATCAGGTTTTCAAGTCCCATTCTGGAGACCAGGTTTCGGACGGTCAGAAAGATCATCTTGTCCTGGGGAAAGTGAAGGGTCTCCTTTACTGATTCTTTTCCGTGTTTCGGTAAATGAAATCTGTTCAAATCAATGCCACCTGGGATTTTTGAAATCCTGCCCTCAGGATAATCATGAAGAAAGGAAACCTTCTCCTTCATATAATCGCTGAGAACAACGATTTTGTCGGCTTTCTTGACAACCCTTTTTTCTATCCAACGCATGATAATCGCAATAAGTCTTGTGTTTATTCCGAGCCTTGCATTGAAGGATCTTTTGACCAAATACTCCTCATGCCAAGGAGAGTGGTAATAATAGATCAAGGGGAGATTCTTGATGGCTTTAGATCTCAAGGGACCTGTTGCAATCATAGGCTGGTGAGCGCACACCATATCAAATTCGATTTGTGAGAACAGCCGATTGGCCAAAGCAGAGCTTTTTGGGATCTCCGAAATAAAAAAGGAAAGGGATTTTTTTTCAGGACAGTCGAACCGATGGATATACATCTTGGGGGCCAACTGTTCATCGGATCTGGATTTTCCCCCTGCATTCCGGGTGATTATATGGACGTCATGTCCCTTTTGGCTCAAACCAAGGCTAAGGTGATAAGCCACCCGTCCGGCCCCGCCGATGGTGTCTGGGAAAAGGACATCAGTAAGAATCAGGATATTCATAATATTTTAAAAGGCTTTGCCTTATTTTTTACAAGAAAAAGGATTGTATCACCTTAATTCGATAAAATAGCTGTTCAAGGTTTTTGATACAACTAGGGGTAAGGGATAAATTGACCGCTTGCGAATTTTTCGATTCCTTGTATTTTATTGGCATTGTTTTCATGCCAGCATTTCTTATATTAGAGACTGATAGACCTTTTCCGTCTCGGTTATCATTTGATCAATCGAAAATTTTTCTTGGACCTTTTTTCTTGCCTGTTCTCCAAGCCTGACCCGCTTGTTCTTATCTTTCAGGAGTTGGATTATTGAACAAGCTAGTGCATTGGTATCTTTTGGGGGGATTAAAATGCCGTTAATGTTATCATCAATTTGTTCTGAGATTCCATGAATCCTTGATGCCACAATGGGCTTGGCCATTGCCATGCCTTCCAGGGTGATCATTGGAAATCCTTCCAGAAGGGATGGGATCGCTAAAATATCGATTGCGGCAAGTATATCTTTTATATCGTTTCTAAAACATGAGAATATTAGATGATCATCCACTTTTAGCCTTACGACATGCTCCTTAAGCGTATTTGTTAATGGACCATCTCCTACAATTAGAAATTTCACTCGATGTGAGATTTTTACTACATCAGGGATTCCTCGTATTAAATATTCAAATCCCTTTTGCCAGACAAGCCTTCCAATAGCACCTATAATATAAGTGTTGTCATCAATTTTTAATTTTTTTCTTATTATCGAGCGGGACTCCTTCGCTTTATCCGGAGAATAATGCTTAAGTTCTATTCCATTGTATATCCTTACTACTTTATCAGGATCGATTCCTCGCTCATTTATCATTTTATTTTTTAAATAATCTGAAACCACAATGAATTGATCAACAAATTTTTCGGATATCCCATCAAAAAAACGATATATCTTTTTTCTTGCACCCCCGATATCAAATCCTTCTACTGGCATGGCGATAGTGGAGACATATTTTGAATTTCCCGCTAATCCATGGGCGATCCTTGCGTAAAATTCCGCTCTTGTCCCCTGTCCGTGAACAATCTGGATTCCATTTGTTTGTATTATCTTTTTTATTTGAAAGCTCAGGCGAGGATTGACTCTTTTTGAAAAATCCAAAGGTAGGTGTTTGACATGTTTATTTGTTATGGATTTATTGAAAGGCTCGTCAGGAAGGGATGCCAGTAAGATTTTGTACCTGTTAGTATCCAGCCCGTTGATTATCTGCGAGAATACCCTTTCACCCCCTCCAAATTGGAGGTTGTCTATTAGATATAAAATTCTTACCGCTTCCATAATCCTGTTCTATAGTTCCTCTCTTTCAATTATTTTGCCGTTTTCATATTTCATTCTGAATCTAGGGTTTTTAAGGTATGGTCTTAATAGGGCGGGATAAGGGCCAAAAATGTCTTTATTAAAAGGGATGAAATCCTTCATGGATTTTTCAAGACAAATTTTTTCCGCATCATCCCATGAACCACTGCCAAATTCACTCTTGATTTTGCCTTTTACATAGTCTTCAAGATTAGGATACCTGACGTAATCCTTTTTTTCCATCCAATCCTCCCAAAAGTAACGAAGAAGCATGCGCCGGGTTGATTTGATATTGACATGAAACACATAAGGCTCATACCAGAATAAAGGTTTATAATACAAGGGAAACTTGACGGCTTCGAAACGACCGGGATGGATAAACTGGACGGAATCAGAGAAGGTGTGGATATATTCTTCGATATGAACCATTTCCTTTAAGTCTTGGTGCCATAAGTCACCGCAGAGATTGATGTGCCTCAGATAAATAATATAATAGCGATTGGGGTTCAAGGAAAGGATCCGTCTCCGCAATTCGTTTATAGGGTGTTCACCATCGGTATGGGCAACCATATCGCCATCCCAGCGAAAGACCCATTGAAATAATGTCTGTTCAAGGGCAAAGTTAGAGAGATCGGAATGTCGAAGTTCTGGTTTTTGCCAAAGTTTGATTAGGCCCGCTTCTGAACTAACCATCTCTTCAAGTATTTCATAAGTGCCATCAGTGGACCCGTTATCGACAACAATTATCTCATCCGCAATGCCTTTTATCGATTGTATAGAGGCAACGATCCAATCCCGTTCATTTTTAACCCGCATATAGATACTGATACCCCGAGTTCTTTTTTGTATTGCCGGAAAAAGTCCCATACTCGGCAGAAGGCTAGCCATCGACCGGATTGTCCTTGAAAAAAAGTTTTTGTTATGGGGAAATTGATTAGCAGTAATAGACTGGTTATTCATATGATAGTTCTCTATATTTATCCCCAAAAGACATCGACCATGAGATGAAGAAAGGAAATTGAATACATATATCCACAATTTCCAGTTGTCTTATTTCATTCGGGTGATCGTAAGAGCTTCATCGAAACTGTTTCAACAATTTCAGCGATTTGTGTTCGGCTATAATTGCCGGTAACAAAAGCCCTTCCCTTTTTCCCCATTTCTTCACGCAAGGTTTTGTCTTTCAGCAGATTATCAAGCCCATTGGCTAAAGCCGCGGGATCTTCAGGCGGGACGATTATTACTGCTCCGCTTTCCCTAAAAAAGCTGCTTGTTTCGCCTACATCAGTTGTTAGAACCGGTTTTCCACAAGCAAGATAATCAAAAATTTTGACGCCAGAAGTATCACAAGCGCTTCTTTGAAAAGGGGCTACACAGATATCCATAATAGCACAATAGGAAGGAACAAAATTATAGGGAATAAAACCAGGTAAGATAAAATAGGATTCTAATTCATTTTCAATAATTATCCTTTGCCATGTGTCTTTCATTGGACCGTCACCGAGAATCAAAAATCGTACATTCGGGCACTTTTGAATAATAAGAGGGGCTGCGCCAATCAAGGTGTCAATTCCCTGATAATGAAAAAATGTGCCTATAAAACCTATATATAGAAAGGGTTCTTTAAAACCAAGTTCCCGACTACACTGAAGCTTATCCATCGGATGAAATAAATCAATATTGGCACCACTCGGCAAGACAGCCATCTTTTCAAAAGTGATTCCCTCTAGTGTGTTCATGTCTTTTGCGATTTTTTGAGTGACTGGGAGGAAGTAATCGCTTAGAGTAAAACTAATTTTATCAATAAGATGCACAATCGTTCTCTTGCAAAAATTATTAATCGAGGCATATGCTCGATGCGGACTATCATTGATTTCGAGGATCACTGGAACCGAAAGAAGTTTACCAAGAATCATTGGAAGAAATGACCACATGATCCGAACATAGATAATATCCGGGAAATTTCTACGCAAGGCGATACTGATGGCCCAAAAAAAAGCGACCAATTGAAAAGAGACAAATCTCAAAATTGGTATATCAATAAAAGGAATAGGGCAGACATGGGCTATTGTCTGTTGTTCTGGATAGCCGATTTTAGGGATAAATAGATAAACCTGGTGGTGGCGCTTGGCCAGATTTTGGGTCAATTCATATACCTTAATTGGCCCACCAGCCCTAACTTTGAACCGGGCATCATGCCAATAGGCAAATATAAAAAAATTTAATTTTTGCTTCTGCTTAAATGTCACTATTCGGTTGTCTGCAACTGATTGATAGTTCAATGATTAAGATAATATTTATTAAAAAATTTACCACCATCTAAAAGAGCATTGATGTTTTCAGCATTACGATATCCGATAATGCGCGGCTTTGCACTTACGACAATTGCGTTTTCCGGTATTTTACCGCTTACAACAGCCCCAGCGCCTATCACAGCTCCATTTCCAATAACAGTACCTGGTGCGACAGTCACATTCATTCCGATCCACACATAATTGCCAATTCGAACAGGTTTCAGAATAAGCTTTTTATCATATGGCAACATATCTGGATTCTTGAAATGATGATCATAGGAATAGATTGTAACATTCCGGCTTAAAATAGTATAGTCTCCTATACTTACATTGCCCTTACAATTGATATATGCATTTCCGCCAATATAGACATATGACCCCAACTGTAAATTTTCAGGATGAATCACTTTACAGAATCCATCAAGGCGTAAAGATATTCCACCTTGAATTTGATGTAGTAAGCTGTTCTGATGAATTTTTAAACGCCATTGGTATATTCCAATACGGATGAAACGTAAAAATTTTAAGATACTTTTCATGAATTTATCATTTAAGTATTGGTCGTAAGGTAAAAGGCTTTGCAGTTAAATCAAATAAGCCGTTGAATTCTATGATTATCACACGGTCTGTTCATAAAAGCTGAAAAAATGATTGAACTGGTTATTTCCTTTTGATCAATTAGATACATTGTCCCTATAGATTTTGATTGTTTTGATGATAGTCATTGAGTTTTGGAATTGAAAGTCTTTTGTAATTACGATATTTGATAAGACCGATAATAATTCCAGAGTGGAAAAATATCGTATGCACTTTGTCAATAAATGGATATATGAAGGCCTTTGATACATCTTTAAATATTCGATAGCCAGCTGCTATTTTCCAGGGTACTAATAAAAATCCCATGATTTGTTTTAATAAATTCATTATATTGGGCAATAAAGAAATATTTTTTTTTGAATCGAAATAGTGTTGATAATTCAATCTAAATTGGGCTATTCCAGTACCATATTTATATGCTTGTTTGAAAAGCGATGAAATATATTCACGATGATGATAATAGACACACGCACTGGGTTGGTATACGATACGATATTTTTTATCGAGGTTGATACGGAGTGAAAAATCACCATCACCGCCGGATTTTAATGATTCATCAAAAAGCCCAATTCTTTTAAAAACGTCCCGTTTTATGGCCACATTACCACCAGCAAAAAATGGTGTCTCCTTTTTGAAGAACCTATTCATATTATGAGTATCCTTGTCTTTAGAAAAATGTTGCGCGATTGTCGCTGGCACGGCTGAAAGTATTTGACCCGCAACGCACCCTATATCTTCATGAGTAAAGCCATTTATCAGTTTGGAAAGCCAATCATGTTCAGGATAGCATGTCGCATCGATGAATATTAGAATCTCTCCGCTGGCATTTCTGATCCCAATATTTCTTGAGGCATATGCACCGCGTTGAGTAACGTTTTCTAGAATTTTTACCGGGTAATGTTTGGCAATTGTCAGACTATTATCAATAGAGCCGTCATCAACGACGATAATCTCATATAAACCATTTTGGATCTCTTGTTTAACCAATTCCTTAAGGCAATAATCCAAAGTATTTGCTGTATTATGCGTGGGCACAATGATGCTGTATGAAATTTTAGCGCTGATATTTGAAAAATTCTTTGCTATCATATTATTTTTTTTGTGCTAACACAAAAAATGTTTCAGAAAATATATATTTTTGAATGATTCCTGGAATACATTTTATTAAAACCCTATAAATCCGATTTTTCAATGATGCATAATTAAATTTTATATGAACCTCGTGACGATAAATATTGTATCGCCAGATTTTTCGACGAAGCAATCGGCGAAGTTCAAAATAGGAAAGGAGCCGTTTGTTGGAATAGGGTATCTTTCTCATTAGGCGAACATAAGAGTTCATCAAAAAACGAGGTAAATATCCTACTCCTAACAACTGGACATGTGGTTCATAGGAAATTGAAAAGCGGTTTGGTGAATCAAAAAAAATCGTTCCATCTCTTTTTAGAACACGATGAAATTGCTTCACACTCATTTTTTGGTCGGTAAGATGTTCAATAACATGACTAGCATAGAGAAAATCAATTTTGTCTGAAATAATGGGGAGTCTGTCAGCACTTGCACATGCAAGAACGATATTCGTTAGCCCTTGGGAAATAATGAGTTTTTGGGCTAAAATTAAAAGATCCATGGATACGTCAATCGCTATAACAAAAGATGCGTTCTTCGAAATATGGGGAAGCATGTCACCAGTACCAGATCCAATTTCAAGGATAATTCCATTAAGAAGATTTTGAACATTACAGGAGGTTAATAAGGATTGTAGTTGTTCAAATTTGTTTTTTCCTCTTTGAATTGCGGATAGACGGAGCCGGCGATCTAAATCGCCCAGGATTCCAGGCCTTCCATCAATCATAGACAAGTGGATTTCAACTAATTCATTATAGGAACATGAATGAAAACGAGAGATAAGCGTTTGAATTCGATTTATTTCTTTAAAGCGATCCTTTTTCGCCGCAGTCCATGGAGTAGTTCGAAAATCAGGAATATTATGAATTGCAGGGTATATCGATTTGCATTGAATACAACAAAAATTTGTTTCGTTATCAACGGTTAATTTTCCATTGCATAACGGACATTGCCATATCTGATCTATTTTTATCATGAGATTATGGTATATAAAAATGAATTTTAATGTAGCGTCATTTTAAAATCATATTAAAAATCGTTGGTTTCGAAAATTCATGAAATACGATCTTATTATTTGTTTAAGTTGTTGATTTGACATAACGTCAATAATAGGAAAAATTGAAAGTTCGTCTTTTTGATATGTTAAGATCCCCGTATCCGCAAAACCGCTTTCAGATAAACAGGATAAATAATATTCTTTACTTTTGTTCCAAAACGTTCTGTGTCAATAAATATTCATATATTTTGACTAATTGTAAAGAAAGTTTATTTATATCATAACGCTGTTCGACAAAGTTCCGACCAGCTCTTCCCATCACTGGCCATAAATCGTGATTTTTGATCAAAAAAGACAATTTTTCAGTGAGAGCCTTGATATCTTTCTCAGGGACTAAAAAACCAGATTTTCCATCTAAAACACCTTCTGGAATGCCATTGTGTATCGTCGAAATCACAGGAAGTCCGCTTGCCTGTGCTTCTTGCAGGACCAGGGCTTGGCCCTCTTGATCGCCATTTTCGGCAGTAACACTTGAAAGCATGAAAATGTGGGCATCTTCATAATGCTTTCGAATTTCTTTTTCATCGCACCATCCCAGCAATTTAATCCAATGATTCATCTTTAATTCGGTGATTAAACAATGAAGTGTTTCTCTAAGAGGTCCATCACCAACAATACGATATTCTATTTCATAATCTAAATGCATTGGAATTACATTTGCTATAGCCCGAATAGAATACTCAAGTCCTTTTTTTTCAACGAGACGGCATATTGATAAAATAACAATTTTCCCCCCTTCATAGATTTTTTTTTCTCGAAATGAAAATTTATTAATATAAAATCCTTCCGGTAGAATGTGGATTTTTTTTGAATCTGTCCCAAGCTTTATTAATTTTTCCTTTGTGAAATTACTATTTGCGGTAAATACATCTCCGCGTTTGAATAAAAATGTATAGAAATCCTCTTGAGATATCGCATTAGCATCATATCCATGAAACGATGTTACTAATTTACCGGTCAGAACACCAAGTTTAGTTAACAGAGCACCAGTAATGCCATTTAGTCCAAAATGACAATGTATGATATCATAATTTTTTTTTGTCGAAAACGATAACGCGATGTAAAAAAGATTAAGAGATAAAGCTTCATTGCCAAACTGAATAAAATTTATTGAGCGTAAGGTGATTATCGGTTTTTTAAGAAGATTGATAAAAAAGAGAAAAATGAATCCCAATAGCCTAACTAATTTTTTAGTCGGCATTGATTTTAGATAATAGGTATGATCTAAAAGATTATAGCGAATTACATCAGGATGGATTTTTTTCGGTTTAGGCCTGATTTTCGAGTAAACATCTATCTTATGCCCAAGTTTCATAAGGGCTGTAATTTGGTCAAGGATAAAAGTCTCTGATAATTCCGGAAATGAATTGACGATAAATGCAATCTTCATATTTCTCCGTATAAAATAAATAAAAAGATAGATATTGTCGCGTTGATCTTTTATGTATTACTTCCTGAAAAATTCCTTGAAAGCCATAAATGTTTGCGATCCGGAGCTTAAATAAATCACAAAAAATAAATAAATACTTAAGCCAAAAATTAATGAAAAAGAAAAATTAAAAAAAAGAGAAAAATGGCTCGCCAGAATTGTTTTAAGACTATAAACCGCTCCCATTATTATGCAAGTAATTAAGGTAGGTATCAAAACAATTTTACTGATTCGGCTAATCGTTATATTCGTCATATAAGTGATATTTTTAAATGAAAGATAGGAACAGATTAAATTGGAAAATGTTACAGCAAAAGAAACACCAATCAATTTATATATATTAGTAAGCGGATATATGATCAGCATCAAAATAATTAATTGGACAGTCGATATTTTTGTCAAAATTTCTGGCTTTCCCATAGCATAAAAAATTGGACCTGTTGTAGCGTTAAGCGCTCTCGTAGCACCAAATATGCATAATATTTTTAAGGCAGGGAGGAACGGTAACCATTTCGACCCGAGAAAAAGACTTGTAAAATCTTGTGAAAAAATAAAAATAAATCCAGATAAGGGAATTGAAATAAAAGCAGTCAACTTTATCACTTTAAGATAAGCTTCTTTTAGTTTTAACAGATCGTCTTGGAACTTTGAATAAGCAGGGAACGTAACACGAGAAATAATATGTGTTATCTCTGTCGCTGGAAGGTTGGAGAATAAGTAAGCCATTTGATAAAATCCCAATGCTGTTACGCCGAGCATCTTGCCGACGAGAATATCATCCCCTTTAGTGATTAAAAAGATAATTATCTCTGCGCTAATGATCCATTTGCCAAAATTATATAGTTCGTGGAATTCTTTACACTTGAGGTCAAATTTAGGTCTATATGGGTGAATCATGTAAGACATAAAACACCGTACAATATTTGCAGAAATCCATCCAGAAATAAGGGCCCAGACGTTTTTTAATAAGAAGGCAAGAGAAATGGAAACCATTAGATCAACTATTATGGCGAAGAATTCATATTTAAATTGTTTGTTGAATTCCAATTCCTTCTGAAAATAAAGGATTCCAATATTCTTTAATCCCGAGAAGAGCGTTGAAAGAGCTATGAATCTTATCATTAAGGTGGCTTGGGGTGAGTCAAAGAAAAGAGCGATTAGTGGGGCGGAAAGAAAAAGTATTAGAAATAGAATCAATCCTCGAATCACTGAAACCGACCATGCTGTATCCAGATACGATTTTACGTTTTCTTTTTTTTGGATTAATGCCAATTGAAAGCCCGTCTGAGAAAAAGTTTCGAGCGTTGAAATAGAAAGCATCGCGATTCCAAATAGACCGAAATCTTCAGGTGCAAGCAAGCGGGCAAGAATAACGGTTCTTATGAAACCTAAGCCCCGATTTACAATCCTTAATGAAAAGACCCAAATCCCTCCTCGAATAACCTTCCTAGAAATGGATTCATGATTGTTTAGCGTGTGGCTAACATCGTTTTGGGGCTGGTTTATTTTATCTTTGGGCATAATCCATTTATCTGGGGTCTAAAAGTCTAATATTTATTATGTATGCAAGAGATTTTAAGGATATCGGGTCCGTGACGATTGCATAAAAATGTTTTAAATTCGAGACATTAAATTTGGAAATATTGAATTAAAATTGTTGTATTTTAGGTTAAAATGTGTAAATTGTCAATCATGGGCGGTTCATCATGGGAAAAAATCTCATTACATCATTATCGGAAAAATGTTTAATTTGCTTGAAATAGGGGATAAATATGGAAACAGTTGATAAGGCGATTATGGCTTTTTCGCAAAGTGAAAAGGTAAAAACAGGCATTATCTGGGCGTCCCAGTCGTTGAGCCTTTTACACGGGTTGCCCGGCGCCGAGAGAAAAGGGGCCGAAAGGATTGTCACCACCCTAATCAATATGATTATCCAAGAGGTTAAATTGGCAGAGGTGGTTTCCGGTGATGACAGATGGAAGGGGATAGCCTCTCAAATTGAAAAGTCCATCATGATGATCGATTCAGGTGTTGGAGAGGAGGCCGTCAATCACCTCTCCAGGGCCCTGAGTTTTGTTACGAACATCGGTCAGCAATCCATGTTGTTATTAAGGGATAAAGGCCTATTGTAAAGGAGTTGAGTCGTGCAGGTATTGGTCTTATATTATTCAAAGGGAGGTAACACCCGGGGGCTGGCTGAGGCCATTGCCAAGGGGGTGAATGAGGTGGAGGGCATAACGGCCCTCCTTAAGAAGACGGATGAGGTGACTCCCGATGATTTCCTTGCTTCCGATGGGATTATTGCGGGCTCGCCAGTCTATTTCGGAACCATGGCGGCCGAGCTGAAGAAGGTTATGGATGATTTTATCGGTGTCCGGAGGCAGATGGAGGGAAAGATCGGGGCGGCTTTTGCCACATCGGGTGATGCAAGCGGCGGTAAAGAAACCACCATGATGTCCATTATCCAGGCCTTTTTGATCTATGGAATGATCATTGTGGGAGATCCCATGTCTGCCACCGGGCATTACGGTACGGCATGTATCGGAGCACCGGATAAAAAAGCGGTGGCAAACGGTGTGAAACTCGGGAGACGGGTCGCGGAAATCACAAAGATGCTCCGCGGTTAAGGAGAGAAGGATCTTGGATAGAGAGGATGTTCGGGACCTCTTAGCACAGTTGGCCAAAGGGACCGTATCGATAGATGATGTTATTGAAAAGTTGAAATATCTCCCATTTGAAGATATTGGTGTTGCCTGTGTAGACCATCATCGTAGTCTTAGAAAAGGCCTTTCCGAGGTGATATTCGGGGAGGGAAAAGCGATTGAGGATATCCTATCCATCATGGAATCCATGGTTAGCCAGGATGATAATATCATAGTGACCCGTATTTCTTCAGAAAAGGCGGATGCGATCCTAAAAAAATATCCGGAAAGCGAATACCACAAAAAAGCAAAAATCCTTACCTTGAGCCATAAGCCGGTCAAGCAGACAGGTAGAGGTGTGATTCTGGTCATGTGTGCAGGGACGTCGGATGTCCCTGTCGCGGAAGAGGCCGCCATTACCGCCCGATTCATGGGAAATGAGGTAGAGACGATCTATGACGTGGGAGTAGCCGGACTTCACCGGTTATTGGGCCGCCAAGAAAGTCTACAGAAAGCATCGGTTATTATCGTGGTGGCGGGTATGGAAGGCGCCCTTCCCAGTGTAGTGGGCGGTCTTGTGGACAAACCCGTGATCGCGGTGCCGACCAGCGTGGGATATGGGGCCAGTTTCGGCGGGGTTGCAGCATTGCTGGGGATGTTGAACTCTTGTGCCTCAGGCGTTACTGTAGTGAATATCGATAATGGTTTTGGAGCGGGATACGCCGCCAGTGTGATGAATAAAAGGGATTAGGCAAAGGGTCCATCTTAGCGTGAGGTTCGAGGGGGCAGGCCCGTCTTCACCAAGACTATGGGGGGCAAGCCCGCACGGACGATGATAGGCCATTTTGACTGATTTAGAATAATCATTGTTCCTCTTCCATTTTTCGCTTTTTCAAAATGGTGTGTGATCGTCTGTATGCATCCACGGTTAATCACTTTGCCGTATTTCCATGGCTAACTTTTTTAAGCCGGGTACCTTTTCCTTTTTTTCCTCATCCCAACAAGGGAAAATCGTATTGTTATGAAAAAGGGGTTCTGATTCAAGGTCATAAGGTGAATAGGCGCAGGCCTTGTCCCATAGAGGGGTATGGGGTATGGGCGAGTATTCCGCCAAGTAGGGGACAGCTCCAACTCGACCCACGAATGAAATGGTTTCGGCCACGGACTCCACGGATTGTCCCGGAAGGCCCATAAGGATGTAAGTCCCTATATCTTTTTTTATAAACCCAGCCTTTTGAAGATTTTTTACGGCCCTTTCAAAATCACCCTCGGACAGCTTGTGATCCAGATCATCATGTTCTTTGATATTGGAAGTCTCCAAACCCAGACGGATCGATCGGAAACCTGAACGCTTGAGCAAGGTTGCCATTTCCGGTGATATTTCTTTCACATGAAGTGCGTTTGGGGTGTGAAATCGAATATTGACTTTTCCCCTGATCAATTCTTCAAGTATAAGACCTACATGATTTCGGGAATCCACCAGCAGGGCATCATCGTAAAAGGCTATGTCTTGGATGCCAAAATCTTTATGCCAGTAAAGGATTTCATCAAGGACATGGACGGGATCGCGTTTGATGAAAGACGGGTTCAAATATCGACTCGCGCAGTATTGGCAATGATAAGGACACCCAATGGATGTAGCGATACAAATATAATCGATATGGGATAGCATATCAAAGGCGGGGTAGGGGAGGTCATTTTTCACGTCCTCATTCTTCGAAAGCGGAACACCATACTCCTTTAAGATATCCAGAAGAGACCCAAGGTTGTTAAGATCCAGATCCGTCACAATACGGTCGGCACCCAAACAGCGCTGGGCATGTTCCGTGCAAAGCCTCGTATATATTCCCCCCGCCAAAACCGGTACCCCCGGGTGAATTTTCTTGGCCAATGAGATGGCCTCCTTTAGGCCGGGATACCAATAGGTCATAAGGGAAGTCAGGAGGATGGCGGCTGGATTTTGGATTTTTTGAAGTTCATTGATAAAAAGTTGTCTTGAGATGCCATATCGGCTATAGGTTCTGGGAATAGCCTGAAAAGGGAGGGGTTTTACCGTCCTTTCCCGCCAAAATTTGCCTGTCCCATATACGCGGCGGGTAGGAAAGGGCTTTTGGGATGGACTTTTCATCCCCGGATGGTACACATCCAAACAGTCGATCAAGTGGACTTGATATCCGCATCTTTTCAGGTAGCCCGCAATGTAAAGAAGTCCTAGGGGCTTAGACCAGAGATCATAGGCCGCAAAATCATAGATCCAGGGATTGATGAGAATCAGTTCGGGTGACATAAGAAAGTTCTAACTATCGGCTTTCAGCGATCAACTTTTAGCTCATTATATTGACTTGCAGGGTCATTCGGTCTTTATATCCAACATTCTAACATAATGCCAGATGTATCGTTTAAAAAAGGAGCATGTGATGCGTGCGGTTGTGCAAAGAGTCAAAACTGCAAGTGTGGAAATCAACGGACGGACGGTTGGAAAGATCGATCAGGGCTTATTGATCCTCCTTGGGATCGGGGAGCAAGACTCAAAAAAAGATGTTGAGTATATGGCCAATAAGATAATGAATTTACGGATATTCTCGGATAACCAAGATTTGATGAATCTTTCATTACTTGATACCGAAGGGAGTGCCCTCGTGGTCTCCCAATTCACGCTTTGGGGAGATTGCCGAAAGGGGCGAAGGCCTTCTTTTGCCAAGGCTGCAAGACCTGAAAATGCTAAAATGCTTTATGAGGATTTCGTCAAAAAACTAAAAGATTCCAACATCCCGACGGAGACAGGAAAATTTCAAGAGATGATGGATGTGCATTTGATCAATGACGGGCCCGTAACATTAATCCTTGATAGCGACAGGATTTTTTAGCTTCTAGACCAGGTCGAGGGCTTCCTCAAGGGTTTTTATCCTGTCTGCAATCTCTTTTCGTTCAATCGGGTCCGGGATACCCTTTTCCAGTCTTATCTTTAATGCAAGAAGCTCCATGGTTATTCGATGCTCTTGGCAATTTATTTTCATGAATCTTACCTTTTTTACAGCCTTTGATTGTCGTAATCGTCTTTTTCAAATATAATATTTTGAAGGAAATGTCTATATCACAATTCTCCTGTTTTTTGATCGTATCAAAGATTTTATAAAAGGCGGTGCTTATGTTGGATAAAGAAAAAGATGAGGGAAGGCTTCTTAAAGGCGATCAAGACATACCTGAATCAGAGCCTATAGAACCGGGAGGTGTCAAATTAACCAAATTGACCTGGATAAGATGGCTTGTTTTTTTTCTGCTTGTCGTATATGTCCTTTTGACCCATTATCACGCCGCCATTCTTACCGCCTTCGGCAGGTATCTTATGTTTGACCATCCGCTACAACCGGCCGATCTTATAGTCTGTCTAGCAGGTAGTAATATTGAAAGGGGCCTTGAAACCGCAGACATCTATCAGATGGGAATGGCGCCTAAGATATTTATTGCAAAAGAGCAACCCTTGGACGGCTATGCACTGATTCAAGAAAAGGGCGTGGGTTATCCGCTGTATGTCGATTTATTGAGGTATCTTTTGGAAGATCTGGGTGTTCCTTCATCAGCGATTCTGTCCGATGAAACGCCTGTGAGCAGTACCTTGGCGGAGGCGGAACTCGTACGAGAGATCGTAGAAACGGAAGGGTTTCGATCTATTATCGTGGTTACATCAGCCTACCACACGAGGCGTACTTGGCTTACATATAAAAAGGTTTTTGATGAGATGAACGTTCAAATCAGAATACGCTATTCCAGATATTCGGAATTTCATCCCGCAGACTGGTGGAAAAACCGGGTGTATTTGAGGACGGTGGTTTTGGAGTATCAGAAGCTCATTTATTATTGGTTTCATTTCCTTTTATGATTATGCATTCATACTGAATGCCGACCGCTGAATGCTGGTGGCTTCATTCGGAAGCACAAGATTTCCGGATGGTCGTTATTTGGTTTTCATCGTAAACACCCCATCCCAATCCGGACCAGGGGGGGTTAATTTGAGATTGTTAGACCGGGCAATATAGAGTTTTGCTGCATAATTATTGCGGTCCATGGCCGTAACGATCTCAAATGCCGATATGGCCTCATTCCATTTTTGTTTTTTATAAAGTTGAAGGCCCTTTAGAAAGAACTTGATAGCCTCTCTCTGCTCTGCGGTAACGTTTTGAGGCCTGCCGATCAGCTCAAAAATATTCACAGGCAAATTTTTACCCTTAACACGCACACTATCCAGTTCCATGCAGACAAATTCGTTTTTTACCCTTTCATGGGTCGATTCACTGATTAGGATATGGGTATTGTATACCTTATTGGTTCCTTCCAGTCGGGAACCCAGGTTGACCGCATCTCCCATGACCGTATAGTCAAAGCGCTGAGCAGATCCCATATTCCCCACCATCATCATCCCCGTATTAATCCCGATCCCAATATCCAGGGGTTTCTTCCCTTCCCGGATCCATTTTTCGTTCAGCTTCTTTAGGTTTTCCATCATATCGAGGGCCGAATTACACGCCCTGGATGGATGATCAGGTTTGTCGACCGGAGCCCCATAGATGGCCATAATGGCGTCGCCCATATATTTATCGAGGGTGCCGTCATATTTAAAGACGATATCCGTCATGACGGTGAGGTATTCGTTAAGTAGATGAACCAGTTCTTCCGGGGTCAGACCCTCCGATATGGTGGTGAATCCACGGATATCTGAAAAAAGAACGGAAAGATCTTTTTTGTCACCTCCCAGTTTGAGTTTTTCAGGACTTTTCAACATCTCATTAGCCACGGAGCTAGAGACATAATAGCTAAAAGCACTTCTGATTTTTTTCCGTTCAACTTCTTCCGTGAAATAACGATAGAGGGTTAAGCAGGTGTAAATAAGGATGAGGGCCAATAATGGGTAGACGATATTGACCCAGAGATCGAATTGAGTAAAAAGCCATGTGCCTGCGAGGATGTGGATAATAAAGAGAGATAATGTAAAGATTATGCCTTTAATGGCGTCCAATCGTTGTATGACAAAACCGGAGAAAAGACCGAGCAATAAAATAGCCAGGACGTCGTAGATTTTGGTCCATTGGGGTTTATGCAGGAAATCTTTTTTGAGGATGTTATCGATGATGGTTGCATGGATTTCAGGACCTGGATATTCTGCCGTGGTTGAAAAGGGGGTATTGACAGTATCCCCGAGACCGAGCGCGGTGGCACCTACAATAACGATTTTATCCTTAAAAGTCCCTTCGTTGAATTGGTTGTGCAATATATCGCTCACGGAGTAATAAGGGAATGTTTTTTCCGGCCCCAGGAAATTTAAAAGTATCCTGCCGTTTTCGTCCAGAGGAATCAATCGATCTCCCATGAGGATGTCTATGCCGTAACTCGCGGCCCTCACCATTAATTGGGGTTGGTCGAGGTAATTCCAGACGGCCTGGATGGATAGGGGAGAATATATCTCTTGACCGCATTTTACGATAAGGGTGAAGGATCGGATGATCCCGTCCCGGCTGTCACCTTCCAGATCGGGGACATGATTCAGATAACCCGAGGACTTGGCGGCTATGCTCAGGATCTCGATATTGGGTTCGGGCGCATAGGCGGTCTGGAATGGATCCACATAAAGATCCGCATTTTCATAGGTAATGGGATATCTGGAATTGCTGATAAGCTGAGCCTGTTTTTTCAGCTTTTCGTCATCAATTTCAAAATTAATAAAGGTCTTTTCCATATAAAACCAATAGCCCAAAACGATTTCGGCTTTTGATCTTTTTATGGCATTGGCCAAGGCCAGATCATTATCGGCATCGAGTTTGCTCTTTTCCAGAAAAGTCATTAAGTTGGCGTCCTCGATTTTTAACGCCCTGATTTTTTTCTCAAGTTCATTCAACAACTGCAATCTGCTGTTTTCATCCGGCTCGATAAACCCCATATCAAAACCGATCACTTTTGCCCCGTCTTCTGAAAGGAGGTCAATAACTGCGGCTATCTTTGATCGCGGCCAAGGCCACCGTCCCTCCACATCAAGGCTTTTTTCATCAATGGCCGCCAATACGATTTGAGGAGAGGGCTTTTCAGTACCCCTTGATAGAAGCCGTAGATCATAAGTCTTCAGTTCGATCGATTCAAACAAGGAGATGCCCATGGCAAAAATGATCAGAACGAGGATGGTGAGACCTATGGTGATGGATATGGGATTGACGGAAAGGAAAGGTCTTAGATGTTTTTTTATCATTAAGGCTCCATGGGTAATCTCATCGACGAGGCCTTTCGGTTTGTGATGAAAAGGAACGGCGGTCGAAGGTGAATCCGGGTTTATTTATAGGTTAATATAGGGATAAAGTCAAGTTGCACTGCTTTCCGTGGGGATTTTGATTGACACCCGGCAGGCTTGTTGTTAGCTTTTTATTGACTAAAATTGATTTTTTGGACAAGAATGATATATGTATTAACAATAGCAGGTTCGGACTCATGCGGCGGAGCCGGCATTCATGCGGACATCAAAACCATCACCCATTTTAAGGCCCATGCATTGACTGCCATCACGGCAGTGACCGCACAAAATTCCATCGGTGTGACCGATATACATAAGGTGCCTGCTGTTTTTATCTCAAAACAGATTCAAGCCGTTCTAGATGATGGATTACCCAACGCTGTTAAGGTTGGTATGCTCTTGACCAAGGCCGCTGTCAAAGAAGTGGGTAAAATCCTAAAACAATATAGCCTATCCCATGTGGTTATCGATCCGGTGATCAGGGCATCAACAGGGCGAATACTGTTGAAGTCGGATGCCTGTTCTCTCCTTAAACACAACCTTTTCCCTTTGGCCGAGGTGATAACACCCAACCTGGATGAGGCCGAGATCCTGACCGGAAAAAAGGTCAGGACTTTGGACGAGATGGAAATGGCTGCCAGAGAAATGAAACAATGGGGTCCCCATGCGGTGATCACCGGCGGCCATCTAAAAGGCAAATGTACGGATCTGCTCTATGATGGAGAGGAGGTACATTTGTTTTCGAACCCGAGGATTGAAACGGAGCATACACATGGGAGCGGCTGTGTGTTTTCCACTTCACTGGCCGTTTTTTTGGCGATGGGTTATCATATCGTTGAAGCGATCCAAAGAGCTCATGTGTTTACTCGACAAGCCATAGAAAAAGGGTATCCATGTGGGCAAGGGGCGGGGGTAGTCTCGCTTTTATCGTAAATAAGGAGTTCTGAATAAAATGACACAATTAGCAAAGGCAAGAAAGGGAATGATCACCTCTGAGATGGAGATGGTGGCCAAAAAAGAACAAGTGGATCTTCAGTGGCTTCGGAATCAGGTTGCAGAGGGCAGGGTGGTGATCCCGGCAAATTTTAAACATAAAGGGCTTGATTTTTGTGGTATCGGGGAGGGATTGCGGATCAAGGTCAATGCCAATATCGGGACCTCTTCCGATAGGGCTGTTTTGGGTGAAGAATTGAAAAAGCTGAAGGTCTCCATTGAGGCGGGAGCGGATACGGTGATGGATCTTTCCACGGGTGGGGACATCGGACAATATAGACGGAAAATTTTAAATGAATCGACCATACCGGTGGGAACCGTTCCCATATACCAGGCCGTGGTTGAGGCCGTGAATGAAAAAGGAGGCTTGATCCACCTGACAGTGGATAAGATCTTCGAGGTGATCGAAACCCAGGCGGCGGATGGTGTGGACTTTATTACAGTTCATTGCGGACTTACCCGAGCCGCATTGGAGATGCTGAAAAACCAGGGCCGGGTGACGGATATTGTCAGCCGTGGGGGGGCCTTTTTAACTACATGGATGCTGCACCATGACAAAGAAAATCCTCTGTTTGAGCATTATGACAGGCTCCTCTCCATAGCCAAGGAATATGATGTTACCCTCAGCCTGGGTGATGGACTACGGCCTGGATGTTTGGCTGACGCCACGGATAGGGCACAGATCCATGAATTGATGACCTTGGGCCAACTCACCAAGTGGGCCTGGGAAAAAGATGTCCAGGTGATGATTGAGGGTCCCGGCCACGTGCCTTTAAATCAGATCAAGGCTAATATTATTTTACAGAAACAACTTTGTCATCATGCTCCTTTTTATGTTCTCGGTCCTTTGGTGACGGATATTGCTGCCGGGTATGATCACGTGGCATGTGCCATCGGAGGGGCCGTGGCCGGGGAAGCAGGTGCGGATTTCTTATGCTATGTAACGCCCGCGGAACATCTTTGCCTGCCTAATGTAGAAGATGTCCGGGAAGGTGTAATCGTTACGCGGATCGCGGCACATGCTGCGGATCTTGCCCGAGGGAATAAACAGGCATGGGAAAGGGATCGAAGAATGTCGATGGCCCGGAAAAATCTGGATTGGGAGACCCAGATGCGTTTGGTTATTGATCCACAAAAAGCCAAACAATTACGCGCTGAAAATCCACCCGGCGAGGATGATGTTTGTACCATGTGTGGCAAGTTCTGCGCCATCAAGCAGGTAAAAGAATATTTCAAGGCCTAGCGCTTATTCCACAACGACACTGAATCTCGGAACGAACGGGTGAAGGCCTTGATCACCATAGAGGTCTTCCCCATAGCCTGGACCAAGATCAAGTACGCTTTCCGTAAATGTTACTCCCTCAGGAGGGGTACCGTCTTCGCTGTAGTTCATGGTACCTTCCACATCCACGTATAAGGTGATCTCGTAAGAACCTTCACCAATGGTAAAAGATTCATCCAGGACTGCGTCGACCCCGCCGGCCGTGGAATGGGTTCCTACGATAATAGGGTCGTTTGAATTGGCATAGTCTTCTTCGGCCATCTTTTAAAAAACTTAAAAGATTTGTAACCGTTTAGCCTTTTGAAAATTATGAGATGCAAGGTTTGGATTCCGCGATCAAGCCTGCCCCTCATCAAGTGCGGGGCAGGCTTGATCACGGAATCCAGTTGTTTCATTTTTTTGAAAATAGCTAAAGTGTTACAAAATTTTGAATTTGTTATCGGAGACCTTTCAACACTGGGAGGATGGTTCGTGGGAGACAGGGATAGTCAGTCCTTAACATAGAGATCGCTTTTCCTCCAATCCCTTGTTTTTTCTTGGTTGGATTTTAGGAAACACCGCCCCTTCTTATCCCGAAGATCATATATGGAATGCCGTAAGATGGTAATGAGAGTGCCCCCTTTTAAGGCGACCGTGATATCGTATCGACTAAAATCCATAATGATACCCCGTATAACATCTCCTTCAAGGGAATAGAAAAAAACGACCTGTTTTTCTTTCATGAGAGGGAAAAGGGATTTGTTCTTGATGAAATATCTGTCTTTCGGAGATACGATGGGTTCGAGCGCAAGGTCTTTGATGCGGTTGTCTATTTTAAGAAGAGGACGGGCGGCTTCTGCTGTGTCAAGAGGATATAAAAACTTGATATGAATTTTTGGAATCTCCTTCTTCTCCTCTCCCTTGATATCCAGTTTTACATCATAGGTGAGATTCTCTAGCACACTGGCCTGAACCCTTTGGTATCCGTGGAGGTGAAATTCCCATGGGTGACCGGACTCTGCTGCTTGATCAAAAATGGTCGTTTCATAGTTAACTCCCAGGTACTCTTTAAGCCCAAGCAAATATCCCATTGCACCCCCTACATGGATCTGTTTTTTTGATTCTTATTCAAGGCGGGATATGTGTCTATATCATCCTCTTGGTTTATTAAGCAAGGTTAAAATTCATTTTCCCAGGCAGAACTCGCTGAATATCTTATCATAAATCTCTTCATCTCCTGTGTCACCTGTAATGGTCCCCAGGGCCTCCAGTCCACCGTGCAGATCAACGGCAATGATTTCCAAAGGTGCATCTTCTCTCATGCTATTGGCAGCGTTCTGAAAAAATCGAGTTGCCTCCATAAGAGCGCCATGTTGTCTTAAGTTGGGGGCAATAGGTGACGAGAGAATGGCCTCATCTCCTATTAAAATCACATCGCGTATGATTTGAAAAAGGTTTTCAATGCCTTCCCCTGTAAGTGCGGATATCCTCGCCCGGGGCAAATCTCTTATCATCTCGTTTAGGCGTTCTTTATCGAGTTTTTCGGGGAGATCTATTTTGTTAATAATGATCAGACTTTTTTCCTTGTTTGTTTTTGATAGGATTCGAAAATCATCCTGGTTTAATGGCCTGCTCTGGTCGAACACGATCAAGGCGAGGTCCGCTTCAGAGAGCTTTTGCTCGCTTAACTGGACACCCATCTTTTCAACTTGCCCCTTGACATTTCTGATGCCGGCCGTATCCATCAACCGGAGCGGTATTCCCTCCAGGTCTACAAAGGATTCGATCACATCTCGAGTGGTACCCGGGATTGGAGTGACGATGGCCCGTTGTTCATTTAGGAGTCGATTGAGAAGACTTGATTTTCCTACGTTCACACGACCTGCAATGACCGTGTGAATTCCGTCCATCCATAATCTTCTTCCGGTATATGAGGCAATGATATGGGCGATGGGTTTGATGATTTCCCTTTCCAGCAAAGAGGTGGTTCCTTCTTTGGATAGGATCCCGGATTCTTCTTCCGGAAAATCAATGGCCGCTTCAACATGAGCTAGGATGTCGATTACTTTTTTCCTTAATTGTTCAATTCGCTCTCTTAACGCTCCCGTGATTTGTCTGGATGCTATCGTTAATCCTTTCTCGGACTTTGAACGGACCAGATCCACAACGGCTTCGGCCTGGGTCAGATCGATTCGGCCGTTGATAAAGGCCCGATAAGTAAATTCCCCTGGCTTGGCCAGCCGGGCTCCTTCATGGAGGATAATCTGGACCGTTTTTTGGAGAAGAAGGTGCCCGCTGTGGGCGTTTATTTCCACCACATCTTCCTTTGTATAGGAGTGCGGGGCTTTCATGTAGGAGAGAAGAACCTGGTCGAACATCTGACCCGAGACGGGATCACGTATTTCCCCCAAGTAGAGATGATGACTTTCAAATTGCTGAACCGGTTTTTGAGGTTTGAAAATTTTTTGGGCAATCTTGACGGCATCATCGCCGCTTATGCGAATGATGCCGATTCCCGCAATCCCGAACGGAGTGGCTACGGCTGTAATGGTATCTTTGATATCAAGACTATTGGGCATGCAAAATGTGTAACCTGAAGGTCGATTTATCGTTTTGGGATGATAACCACTTTTTTAAGGATCCCATCCCCCCTGCTCTTGGTATTTAAATCCGGGATATCCTTTAGGGTTAGGTGGATGACACGCCTGTCATGGGGATTCAAGGGATTGGTGGAGACCGGCTTTTTTAATTTTTTTGCCTTATTACCCATTTTGATCGCCAGTTGGGTCAGGGATTCAATGCGTCTTTGTCGATAATTCTCGGAGTCAATGACGATCCTTGGTTTCCTATCGAGTCTTTTTTGGACCATCTTATTCACGATATATTGGAGTGCGTCCAGTGTCTTCCCTTTTCTACCGATCAAGATACCGGATACGTCCCCTTCTATGTTCAATGAGATCCTTCCATCGGTTTGTTCTTCATTGATAACGGCTTGAACAGGAATGAGTTCAAGGATGGTTCCCAGGATTTCTTTGGCTGCGAGCATATCTTCGGATGAGTCAATGGAATCGTCCGTATCCACGGTAATTCTAATTTTTGTTTTTTTTGTCCCGACCAGCCCGAAGATTCCGGCAGATCCAGGTTCAATAATATCTACCTTTAGATCTTCGACTGGAAGGTTGAGTTGACGAGAGGCGTTTTTAATGGCCTCTTCGGCTGTTTTTCCTTCAAATTCATAAACTTCCATAATTTCCTCCAATCTCTTATGCCGACCTTTTTTTGATTCGATATTGTTGACCGATGGAAAGGATGTTATTGATGAGCCAATATAGAACAAGGCCGGATGGAAAGTTGATAAACATCACTGTAAAGATAATGGGCAACAACATCATGACTTTAGCCTGGGCCGGATCTCCCGGTGTAGGGGTCATTTTTTGCTGAAGAAACATTGAAGCCCCCATAAGCAGAGTAAGCACAGGAATCCCGTATGGTTTTGCCATAAAGGGGATGTAGGAAATGTCGAAATGGAACAACCTATCCGGAGCTGATAGGTCCGTTATCCAAAGCATAAACGGGGCATGTCTGAGTTCGATGGAATTTCCCAAGATCCGAAATAAGGCAAAAAATACCGGAAGTTGAATGAGGATGGGCAGGCATCCGCCCATGGGATTGATTTTATAGGTTTTGTAAAGCCCCATTAGTTCCCGCTGCATCTGTTCGCGATTATTCTTATGCTTTTCTCTTATCTTCGCCATCAAAGGTTGAATTTTTTGCATCTCTTTCATGGATTTAAAACTTTTGTGTGTCAGAGGCCAGAACAAGATCTTTATAAGAATGGTAAGTATTATGATGGATAAACCATAATTATGTACATATTTATTGAACCACAAGAGAGTGAAATGTAATGGTCTGGCAATAATATCCACATATCCGAAATTAATCGCCCGGTCGAGTTTTCCTCCGGCCTGCTTTAATATACTCACATCCTTAGGTCCGATATAGAGCATAAAATGGGATGAAGCATTTTCAAGGGGCCTCAGATTGATTGGGGGTTCAACATAAGATGCCTCGACCGTTCCCGAGGGCAAGAGGCGGCCTATAAAACTCCCCTGATTTTTTTCTTTGGGCAGGACCGCGGATATAAAATAGCCATTTTCATAGGCTACCCAGTCAATTTTCCCCGTCAATCGTTTCTCTTCTTCCATCTTTTTGGGTTTGATTTCTTCAAGATCATCATCCAAAAATAAAGCTGCGCCATTAAAGGCATAGTAACTGTCTTTGTCTTGAGGGGGCAGGTTTTTGATGGACGTTCGAATATTGCCGCTTATTTGATATTGAGATTCATTGGAAAGCGTTATTTGGGTTTCGATAGGGTAGGAATCCGGTTGGAAACGAAAGGTTTTTCGGATGGATATCCCATCGGATCGAGTGCGGGCAAAGGTCAGATTTTTGGCTGGGGAAGAGGGATTTAAGAGAATGGCGTCTTCATCCACGTCATAAATGCTATCCGTATCCTTTAGATTGGATTGGGTATCAAAATGAATAGTAATGAAATCCTGTCTATTATCCTGGAGATTGGCCAGTTCAATCAACGGTGAGTTTGGTTCCTGGTTGACGAAGTATTCTTTTAACTTGAAGCTTTTGATGGTTGGGCCTCTATTGGAAAATATCGCAATATAAAGAGGTGTTTCAACCTTGATTTCCTTTTCCAGAATGGGTGCAGGTTCCGGTTTGGAAATTCCATTCTCTCTAATATCCGGGGATAATGGTTCCTGATAAGGGCCTGTTTCAGGCTGGGGTAAGGATGTGTTTTCCGTCTGGTGTGACTCTTCTTTGATTGTATCCAGGGGGGCCTGTTTTTGTGCCAATAAGGCCCATCCTACCAAAACGATCAATGAAAGTACAAATGCGAGTAAGGTTCTTTTTTCCATATATATATCTCAATGGGACATCACAGGATGCCCGGTTGGAGGCAGACTGTATCGATATCAATCAACGGGGTCATAACCTCCGGGATGAAATGGATGGCATTTTAAGATCCGGATGACTGCCTTTAGTCCACCCGTTAATATACCGTGCTTTTGGATCGCAAGACGGGCATATTCGGAACATGAGGGATAAAAGCGGCAGGATGGGTAAAAAAACGGAGAGATTGTTTTTTGATATATATGGATCAAGCCCAAAGGTATATATCTAAAACATCTAACGGAACTTTTTATCCACGATAATCTCACCAAGTTCCTCTTCCAGATTTTCATATTTAAGGTCGGCGGCACCTGTCTTTGCTATAAAAACCATATCGTATCCCGATGGAAACTGGTTTTGATGCAAACGGAAATACTCCCTGACAAGCCTTTTGACCTTATTTCTTCTGACGGCGTTTCCTGTCTTTTTGATTACGGTTATCCCCAGTCTCGTTATTTCGAGCCCGTTTTGTTTGACAATGATCGTAAAATGTCTGGTGCGGTATCTTTCTCCTGACCGATTTAGATTGACAAAATCCCTACGATTCAATAACCTTTTTGATTTTGGAAATGAGAAAGATGTCATTCACACGTTATACTGATAACCGTTTTCGTCCCTTGGCCCTTCTGCGTTTTAAAACTTTTTTTCCACCCGCGGAACTCATTCTGGTCCTAAAACCATGTGTGCGGGCCCTTTTTAAATTACTGGGTTGATATGTTCTTTTCATTTAATCATTCCACCTTTTGTGGGTTATTGTTAAAATGTGAATTTGTTATTAAAACGAAACAAGCCATATTTGTCAAGCCAATAAAATAAAAGGTCAGACTTGTATGGTTTCTTGCTGTAATAAATTGAAAATGCTCTATTTTTCGAAAGGAGATAAATATGTTTCTTGATCCCTTATTGGGTCTTTTTTCAAATGATCTTGCCATAGATCTGGGTACGGCAAACACACTGGTTTATGTAAAAGGGAAAGGGATTGTATTAAGAGAGCCTTCTGTCGTGGCCGTTCGCAAGGATGACAAGGGAGGCAGCAAAGTTTTGGCCGTTGGTAAAGAAGCAAAGATGATGTTAGGGCGTACTCCTGGAAATATCGTGGCCATACGCCCCATGAAAGACGGGGTTATAGCCGATTTTGAGATTACGGAGGCCATGTTACGTCATTTTATTCGGAAAGTACACAATCGAACAACTCTTGTACGACCCCGAATCATTATCTGTGTACCATCGGGAATTACCCAGGTGGAGAAACGAGCCGTCCGAGAATCCGCCGAATCGGCCGGAGCTAGGGAGGTCTTCCTCATTGAAGAGCCTATGGCCGCTGCGATTGGTGCGGATCTGCCCATTACGGAGCCCACCAGCAATATGGTGGTGGATATCGGCGGCGGGACCACCGAGGTGGCGGTTATTTCTTTGGCAGGTATCGTTTACAGCAAATCGGTGCGGGTTGGCGGTGACAAGATGGATGAGTCCATCTTGCAGCATATCAAACGAAAGTATAATCTTCTCATAGGTCTTTCCACGGCGGAAATCATCAAGACCACCATAGGAAATGCATATCCCAGTGATCATGTCGAAACCATTGAAGTAAAAGGACGCGATTTGGTCACGGGGATTCCGAAGATATTAACAATCGACTCTGATGAAGTTAGGACGTCCATCTCCGAACAGGTGGAAACCATTGTGGAGACGGTTCGCATAGCCTTGGAGCAGACACCCCCGGAACTGGCGGCGGATATCGTCGACAGGGGTATTTTTTTAACGGGCGGTGGGGCGCTTCTTAAAGATCTGGATATTCTTTTAAGAGAAGAAACAAGGCTCCCCATAACCATAACAGAAGACCCTCTATCGACGGTCGTATTGGGCTCTGGTAAGGCTTTGGATAATATGTCGGTGTTAGGGGAGGTCATGATCAGGTAGTGTCTATCCTTAAATGGAAGTAGGTGTCGTCATTGCCCCGTCAAAAAATGATAAAAGCCGGTTGGATTTGGATTTTCATCCTTGTTGTGGTTTTTTTTTCCATTACATTGAATTCGGGAAATCGAAAATCATGGAATCCGTTGGAACGAATGGTTATCGAAACCATTGCACCCTTTCAGAAGTTTATTCAAAGAACAGTCAATACCACGCAGGAAGTGTGGTCGAAATATTTTCATCTGATCAATGTGCACAATGATAACAGTGGGTTACAGCATGAAATAGATGTGCTTAAGATGGAAAATGCGCAATTGAGAGAAGCATTGGCGACCCATCAACGACTTCAGGCACTCTTACAATTCAAAGAAACGATTGATTACCCGGTCATCGCCGCACAGGTTATCGGGAAAGATCCTTCGGGGTGGTTTCAGTCCGTTATCATTGATAAGGGCAAAAATTCAGGGCTTGCCATCAATATGCCGGTTGTCAACGCAGAAGGGGTTGTGGGCAGACTGGTTTCGGTATCCTCCGATTATTCAAAAGTGCTTCTCATTATTGATCAAAATAGCGCAGTCGATTGCATTATCCAGCGCTCTCGAGATAAAGGAATCGTGAAAGGGATATCCTCAAAGGAATGCAAGCTGGATTATGTTTTGAAGACCAGTGATGTCATTATCGGGGATATGGTGGTTAGTTCCGGTATGGGACGGATGTTTCCAAAGGGGATTCCGGTTGGTGAAGTAATAGGGGTTGAAAATCAACCTGGAGAGTTATTCAAAGATGTCAAAATAAGACCCATGGTTGATTTTTCAAAGCTAGAAGAGCTTTTGGTCATTTTAAAGGAGGACCCATTATCCAATCAACTGAAAGAAAAGGGGTAATGCTGTACCTGTTTTTATGGGTCACGGCCGTTTTTTTTCTCCTCATAAAAGGAAGCTTGGTCGGACATATTTTACTAAGATACTTTGATATAGATTTGATCATTATCATCATGATCTACGTGTTTGTCTTCTTGGGGGAAAAGAGGACAGGTATATTTGCATTCGGAATGGGGATACTCATGGACCTTTTCTCAGGGGTTATGTTCGGTTTTTACACATTCATTTACTTATTCATTTTTTTGGCGATACTATTTGGTTCCCGACCCTTGGATCTTACATCTACAGGAACGCAGATTATTACGGTTTTTTTGGCGGTTCTACTGAAAGGTATCTTAATGATCACCCTTCTAAAATTGTTTTCACTTAGGGCTGTTTTATTGTTGCCCGATTATTTTCTAATCGTTTTTTCAATCTTATTTTCCGGCATCATAGCACCTTTTTTGTTTTATTCATTCTCTTGGTTTAATCGTTTTGTGATCGAATCAAAGAGTGAAATGTAACCATGACTCTCCATCCATTAGGAGGTTGATCCCTTGAGAAGCTCTGGATTTGATCCGGTCTCCGTGGAGACATTGAACCGGCGCCTCCAAATCATAACTATAGTCGTATTGGTTGTTTTTACATTGTTATTGTTGAGGTTGTGGTTTCTTCAGTTTATACATGGTCCGATTTATCGTACCCAGTCTGAAAACAATCGAATTCATCTTCAAAAAATATCGCCATTTCGGGGGATGATTTTTGACCGGCATGGTAATTTGTTGGTTGATAATCGGCCCTCCTATAATTTTTATATTATCCCCGAGGATATCAGCGATTGTGAAGCCCTACTGAGGAGCTTGAATTTACTCCTAGGCATGGATCCCGCGATGATCAAGGATAAACTTGAAAAAGCCCCTCGGAATTATCCATTCAAACCGATTCTCATAAAGAAGGATATCTCCCGTGATGAATTGGCCATTATCGAAACGAATCAATTTGTCCTGCCGGGTACGATGATTCAAGTAGACCCTCAACGAAATTATATTTACGGTAAATTGGCATCTCATTTAATCGGGTATCTCGGAGAGATCAGTGATCATCAACTTAAAAGCGGGCAATATCCCGACAGCGTATCCGGAGATTTAATCGGGAAGAGTGGGGTGGAAGGAAATTGGCAAAGATACTTAAATGGATTACGGGGTGGTCGCCAAGTGGAAGTGGATGCCGCGGGCAGAACTCTGAGGGTGATATCCAACATGCCGCCCGTTCCCGGGTTAAATCTTGCGCTTACTATTGATAAAGATCTGCAGATGTTGGCTGAAAAGCTTATTGAGGACCAAAAAGGGGCTATTGTGGTGATGAATCCAATGAATGGGGAGATCCTTGCTTTTGCCAGCAGTCCAGCTTTAGATCCCAACCTTTTCGTAAGGGGGATTGGCCAGGCTGAATGGGATAAGATGGTCTCAGAAAAGGGATTCCCTTTAACCAACAGGGCCATTTCAGGGCAATACCCCCCGGGATCTCTGTTTAAAATCATTGTAGCCGCTGCTGGTCTTGAAGAAGGGGCCATTAGTCCCGATGAGGAGATTACCTGTCCGGGGACTTATACGTTGGGAAACCGTTCTTATGGGTGTTGGCAGAGGTCTGGACACGGGGTTGTGAAACTGCATAGAGCACTGGTTGAATCCTGTGATGTCTATTTTTATAAGATCGGAAAACGTCTAGGGGTGGATACGATCGCATATTATGCGAGGATGTTCGGCCTAGGCAAAAAAACAGGTATCGATCTAGACAATGAACAAGATGGACTTGTTCCCACCAGCGAATGGAAACTTAAGAGTATAGGTATCCCTTGGCAACCTGGTGAGACTATTTCCATGTCTATTGGACAGAGTTTTTTGTTGGTTACACCGATCCAGATGGTTAGGGTAATCTCCGCTATCTATAATGGTGGTAAAATATATCAACCCAAAATCATTAAGTGGGTGGGCAACAGGGGAGAGGAGGTCTATGAATTTACACCGACTCAGATGGGGCGCATTGAAATCAAACCGGAAAATCTGGATTTGATCAAAGATGCCCTTTTGGGGGTTGTGAATGAGACGGGGGGAACGGGAACAAGAGCTCGTCTTAAGGAAATACCAGTGGCCGGTAAAACAGGCACGGCTCAAGTGGTTACACTGGAGACGGTCAAAGTATTTGAAGACGAGGAAGAGGTCCCAACAAAATTTCGTGATCATGCCTGGTTCATTGCTCTTGCCCCGGTGGGAGAACCGAAGATGGCCATAACTATATTGATTGAAAACGCGGGGCATGGTGGAAGCAAAGCAGCCCCTATAGCGAGAGAGTTGATAAAAGAATATTTGGGAAAGTAATAAACCATGTTTGATAGGCGATTATTGCAAAATTTTGACTGGATCTTGTTGCTATTGTTGGTTATTTTAGCCTTTATGAGCATTTTAAACCTCTATTCCGCCACATATCCGATCAGAGATTCAGGCGGGTCCCAGATCTTTATCAAGCAAATTTACTGGTTTCTGTTTGGATTTGCACTGCTGCTGGTCGTCACCATGTTTGATTATCATTTATTGGATAGAATCGCTTATCCTCTGTACATATCAACTCTGATCCTTTTGATGATGGTGCTCATCATCGGCAAAATATATTCCGGTTCACAAAGGTGGTTAAGCTTCGGAGGTATTGTTTTTCAACCTTCCGAATTCACAAAAATTACCACCATCATTGTCCTCGCTAAATATTTCAGTGGTCATGGAGAATATGACGAATATCGATTAAGAGATCTATGGTGGCCTTTTTTATTAGTCCTTGTGCCATGCTTGCTTATCGCAAAACAACCGGATTTGGGGAGTTCACTCGCTCTGGCAATCATCGCGTTTTCCATTATTCTATTTGTGAAGATTAAATGGCGTTCATTGTTCATCTTGATGATTACGACCATGTCCGCCGCACCGTTCATATGGTATACCCTTCAAGAATATCAGCAGAAACGAATTTTATCCTTTTTAAGACCTGAAACCGATCCATTAGGGGCCGGATATCATATTATTCAATCAAAAATCGCTGTTGGGTCCGGGTTATTGTGGGGTAAAGGTTTTTTAAAAGGAACTCAGACACGACTCCATTTTTTACCTGAACAGCACAGTGATTTCGCTTTTTCGGTGTTGGCTGAAGAGTGGGGCTTTGTCGGCTCGTTTTCCCTTCTTATGGTATATCTATTACTGATTTTGTGGGGGATTAATATTGCTAAAAGTTCCAAGGATAAATTAGGCACGATCACGGCGATCGGCATCGTGGCCATTGTTTTTTGGCAACTGGTTATTAATGTAAGTATGACCATCGGTTTATTACCCGTTGTGGGAATACCATTGGTATTGTTTAGCTCTGGTGGTTCATCCATCATCTCAACCATGTTGGGGATGGGTTTGTTGATGAATATCAGTATGCGAAGGTTCATGTTTCAATGAAGCAGGCGGTTTTTTAACCGGTTCACCTCGCTGTTTGTCAATCAGAATCACTTTACCAGGATGAGATCACCAGTAAACCATTGTTTGTTTATTTTTCTTGCAATGGGTCATTTGGTATGTTAATCATCTTTCAAAAATTAGGGGATGGATCATGAAAAATAAGGATGAGATTAATGCGTTTTTAGGGATGGAGACGGAATTTGAGGGAAAGTTATCCTTCAAAGGGGCTGTGCGCATTGACGGTCATTTCACCGGTGAAATCTTTACCGAAGGGACGCTCATCGTCGGTGAATCAGCGGTTATCAAGTCCGATATTCATGTCTCCCATATTATCGTCAGTGGTGAGATTCGGGGCAATATTATTGCGGATAGCAGAATAGAAATTCATGCACCAGGAAAGGTGTTCGGCAATATTCAAGCCCCTGCCGTGGTCATTGATGAAGGTGTTATTTTCGAGGGCAACTGTAAGATGCAGGGGATTGAAAAAGGAGAGGGGAAAAAGCTGGCTGTGATTAATTAAAGTCAATATTGGAATAAAAAAACTTTTGACAATAAGCCGCTTTTATAGTAGGCCCTTTCTGTTTGAATATCCTTTGGGTTCCCATCGCAAGTCTTATTCAACATTCCAAAAAAATAACGGGAATTCGATATAAAATAGGGTCTGTTAATCATGACATTACTACCAGATTATACTGTATTTATCCAGATAGCGAATTTTTTGATCCTCCTTTTTGTCCTAAATATCATTGCCTATCGGCCCATCAGACGCATGATTCATCAAAGAAAAGAAGAGATAGCATTGATGTCGAATATGGCTGAAGAATGGAATAAAAAGGCTGAAACGTTTGCTGAACAGCTTAATAAAAATGAGATCATGACTCGAAAAGAAGGCTTAAAGGAAAAAGAGGATCATAAAAATCAAGGGATCGATGAGGAAAAAAGGATGTTGCAAGAAGCCCATGTATCAACGGAAGAAGAGATTGAGATGGCGCGGAAAAACATCCAGGTGCTCTTAAATAATGTACGACAGTCACTTCAAGCGGAAGTAGATGGATTTTCGCGAGAATTGGCGGCAAAAATATTAGGAAGGGCGATTGAATGTTGAGATTAAAAAAGCCACATACTCCTTTGATATCTTTTTTAATCCTTATTTTGGTATCTTATTCCGTTTATGCCATGTCTTTTACTGTAGAAATAGCTTATGCTTCGAGCGGGGAGGCAACACATACCGTTAGCGAAGGAGGAACTGGACATGATGAGGGGGACAAAAGCGGGGACCTCCTTGATCTGCTGTATCGTTTTATCAATTTTGCACTACTGGTCATCATACTGTTTATGGTCTTGAAAAAGACCCCAGCCAAGGATTTTTTATCAACCCGGAGTGAGGAGATACGACAAAAACTCGAAGATCTAAGGCGGGAAAAGGAAGAGGCGGAAAGCAAATATCGTGATATAGAAGCACAACTGCATGATTTTGAAGATAGAAGAAAAGATCTTATTGAGCAGTGGAGAAAAGAGGGGTTGATTGAGAAGGAGAAGATTATTTCCGATGCCCAAGATCGGGTCAAGCAGATCATTGCTCAATCCGAGATAACGATCCAACAGGAAATACAATCGGCCCGGGATAGATTAAAAAAGGAAGTGGTCGATTTGGCTGCCATAAAGGCCCAAGAAATTCTAGCAAAAGAAATCAATGAAAAGGATCAAGATCAATTGATTGATGATTTTTTAGAAAGGGTGGGTAAGATACATTGAGTTCATCGCGACTTGCCAAACGATATGCCAAAGCGCTATTCAGTTTAGGACAGGAGGATGGGTCCTATAGTCAGTATGGAAAGGAATTAAAAGAGTTTGCGGATTTCTGTCGAGAAAATTCGGATTTTGGGAATGCTATCGCCAATCCTGTATTCGCCGCGGATGATAGGAAGAAGGTCTTGGAATATGTCTTATTAAAGAGCCAATTTTCCATTATGACAAAAAATTTTTTAAACCTTCTTTTAGAAAAAAATAGGATAGGCGCGATTGGGGCCATATCCGACTTTTATTCCAAGCTAACCGATGAAGCATCCAATATCTCCGGGGCCGAGATCATTACAGCAAAGCCATTGAAAGATGAGGCATTAAGAAAGATTATCGAATCACTTGAAAAACTCACATCAAAGAAAATCAGGGCGAGCGTAAAAGAGGATGATAACCTTATCGGTGGTGTTTTGGTAAGGATCGGCGATTTGGTTTTGGATGGTAGCGTAAAGGCCCAACTAGAGGGGCTCAAAGAATCTTTATAAGAGGGGTGGATAAGACTAATGGAGATCAGAGCAGAAGAGATAAGTCAGGTAATAAGGGACCAGATTAAACATTATGAAAAGAAGATGGAAGTGAGCGAGACCGGTACGGTTTTATCCGTCGGTGACGGTGTCGCAAGGGTTCATGGAGTGGAAAAAGCCATGGCCATGGAGATGTTGGAATTTCCAGGTGGAATCTATGGTCTTTGTCTTAACCTGGAAGAGGATAATGTGGGTGTTGCCATTATGGGTGATGACACCAAAATAAAGGAGGGTGATATTGTTAAGCGAACCGGCAGAATTGCTGAGATTCCGGTCGGGGAGGCCGTTTTGGGTAGGGTTATCGATGCAGTCGGCAATCCTTTGGATGGAAAAGGTCCCATCGATACCTCGGAATTTAGACGGATCGAGATGGTCGCTCCTGGCGTGATCGCTCGTCAACCGGTTAAGGAGCCCATGTACACAGGTATTAAAGCCATTGATGCCATGACACCGGTGGGTAGAGGCCAACGTGAATTGATTATTGGAGATAGACAGATTGGTAAAACAGCCATTGCCGTTGACGCCATCCTCAATCAGAAAGATACGGATATATATTGCATTTATGTTGCCATCGGTCAGAAAAAATCAACTGTGGCTCAGGTAGTGGATATTCTGCAACGGGAAGGAGCAATGGAATACACCACGGTGGTTGCGGCTTGTGCGAGTGATCCGGCGACCCAACAATTTATCGCTCCCTATTCTGGATGTTCCATTGGTGAATATTATCGGGATAATGGAAAACACGCCCTTATCATTTATGATGACCTTTCAAAGCAAGCCGTTGCCTATCGACAAGTATCATTACTTCTGAGAAGGCCGCCCGGTCGGGAAGCTTTTCCTGGTGATATTTTTTATAATCACTCCAGGTTGTTGGAAAGGGCCGCGAAAGTAAATGATGAATTGGGGGCTGGGTCCCTAACAGCATTACCGATTATTGAAACCCAGGCTGGAGATGTGTCCGCATACATTCCCACCAATGTGATCTCGATTACGGATGGTCAGGTCTATCTTGAACCGAATCTTTTCTTTTCAGGTATTCGGCCCGCGATCAATGTCGGTCTGTCGGTTTCCAGGGTAGGTGGTTCCGCGCAAACCAAGGCCATGAGAAAAGTAGCCGGAACTTTACGTGTGGAAATGGCGCAATATAGAGAGCTGGAGGCATTTGCACAATTTGGAAGCGATCTAGATAAAGCCACCCAACAACAACTCAATCGGGGAAGGCGCTTGGTTGAAGTCCTTAAACAACCCCAGTATAAACCCATGCCCGCGGAAAAGGAAGTGATGATCCTCTTTGCGGCAGCAAACGGATACTTAGATAAATGGCCTGAAAAGTCAATTTCGGATTTTGAAACCCAGATGCTGGATTATATGGGTAATAAAAACCCTGATTTTTTAAAGGAGCTAAAGGAGAAGGGAGAGATCAGTGATAGTCTCGGAGAAAAATTAAAAAAAGCGTTGGATGAATTTCAGACGACTTTTCAGCCTACTGAGTAAAATAGAACGTAAACGATTAGATATAAAAAAATAGAGAATGATAAATGGCGACATTAAAAGATATTCTTCGCAAGATAAGCGCTGTTAAAAAGACTCAGCAAATCACCCGGGCCATGAATATGGTGGCTGCTGCAAAACTGCGCAATACTCAAGGCAGGATGGAGAGATTTGACCCATATGCTCGTAAATTCGCCGAGGTGTTGGGCAATCTGGCCAGTCGTATTGATCCTGACATCCATCCGTTATTGGTCAATAAGGAGGAAGTGTCTAAGGTTGAACTTCTTCTTTTCACGACGGATAGGGGCCTTTGTGGCAGTTTTAATCTTAATAATATTAATAGAGCTGAGGTATGGGTGGATGAACAGAGAAATAACGGCAGGGAACACGGGCTCACGATTGTGGGGAAAAAAGGAAGAGATTATTTCCGAAAACGAGCTTTTAATATAACCGCCAGTCATGTTCAGATCTATGGTGAGGTGGATATATCATTTATTAACCACATGACAACTGATTTTATCAATAGATTTTTGACCAATGATATTGATGAGCTATACATGCTTTATTCCCGCTTTGTCGGCATGGCAAAGCAAGAACCCACTCTCGTGAAACTCATTCCGATTGAACCCCCGCAGAGTGAATCGACGGATAAAGAGGCGTCCTCGGAATATTTATGCGAACCCAGTGCCGAAGAGCTTTTGATAGAACTTTTACCGAAACATATCAGTGTTCAGATATTCAACGCTTTTATCCAAAATGAAGTCAGTGAGCATGCAGCCAGGATGGCGGCGATGGATAATGCGACCAAGAATTGTAAGGAAATGGTAGGAGATCTCACGCTGGTTTATAATAAGGCACGTCAGGCATCCATTACTGCCGAGTTGATGGATATTGTCGGTGGTGCCGAGGCAATTAAAAAAGCCTAAATGTCTCTAATATAAAGGAGGTCTTGTTTAGATCATGAACGAAGGCAAAGTCATACAAGTTATGGGTCCCGTTGTGGATGTCGAATTTCCAGAGGGAGAGCTTCCGGAGATTCTAACGGCATTGTATATTACTAATCCGGCCATTGATGATACTAAAGATAATCTTGTTGTGGAGGTTGCACAACATTTGGGTGATAATATTGTTCGAACCATTGCGATGGATGTGACCGACGGCCTTGTCCGCGGAATGAAGGTCAAAAATACGGGTAAACAAATTATGATGCCGGCTGGAGATCCGACCTTGGGTCGCGTTTTAAACGTGGTTGGCCGACCAGTGGATGGAAAAGGCCCGGTGGAGGCAACTGAGTTTTTGCCCATTCATCGTCATGCACCGACGTTTGTTGAACAAGACACATCAGTCAAGGTCCTTGAAACCGGTGTGAAGGTTATTGATCTTTTAGTTCCCTTTCCGCGCGGCGGTAAGATGGGCATGTTTGGAGGGGCCGGCGTCGGAAAAACCGTTGTCATGATGGAGATGATTCATAACATCGCTTTGGAGCATGGCGGTATAAGCGTTTTTGCGGGTGTCGGTGAACGGACAAGGGAAGGAAATGATCTCTACCTTGAAATGAAGGAATCAGGAGTTCTTGAAAAGGCCGCATTGATATACGGCCAAATGACGGAGCCGCCTGGAGCACGCGCAAGGGTGGCCCTTTCCGCATTAACGGCCGCCGAATACTATCGTGATGAAAAGGGTCAGGACGTGCTTCTTTTTATTGATAATATTTTCCGTTTTACTCAGGCTGGATCGGAAGTATCTGCTCTGTTGGGGCGGATACCATCAGCAGTGGGTTATCAACCTACTCTCGGAACGGATCTTGGTGAACTACAAGAACGGATCACATCCACCACTAAAGGATCCATCACATCCGTGCAATGTGTATACGTGCCCGCTGATGACTTGACGGACCCTGCCCCTGCGACGACGTTTGCCCATTTGGACGGAACTGTTGTATTATCGAGGCCCATTTCCGAGTTGGGCATCTATCCGGCCGTGGATCCACTTGATTCAACATCACGTATCCTGGACCCCAATTATCTGGGCGAAGAGCATTACACGGTTGCCAGACAGGTCCAGCAGATTCTCCAAAAGTATAAAGATCTTCAGGATATTATTGCCATATTGGGAATGGATGAGCTCTCGGATGAAGATAAATTAACGGTTGCGAGGGCAAGGCGGATACAAAGATTCTTATCTCAACCATTTCATGTCGCCGAAGCATTTACAGGCAAGAAGGGTGCATATGTGCCAGTGAAAGAAACGGTCAGGGGATTTAAAGAGATTATTGAAGGAAAGCATGATGATCTTCCGGAGATGGCTTTTTATATGGTGGGCAGTATAGAGGATGCTAGAGAAAAAGCGGAGCAGATGGCCGCTGCCACTAACTGAGGTGATATCTAATGGGAACATTATTTCTTGAAGTCGTTACCCCTGATAAAGTACTTGTGAGCCAGGAAGTGGATATGGTTGTGGCTCCAGGCGCCGAAGGTGAGTTCGGTGTGCTCCCTGGTCATATAAACTTTCTAACAAATCTTATACCCGGGGAGCTGCGGTTCACTTATGGTGATAAACGTGAGTATTTGGCTGTTTCCAATGGGTTCGCTGAAGTCTCAAATGATAGGGTTTCCATATTATCGGATACCGCAGAGAAAGCAGGAGAAATAGACATTGAAAGGGCTCAAAAAGCATTAGAAAGAGCACAAAAAAGACTTGAAAAAGGAAAATATGATAACGATATTGATTTTTTAAGGACTGAATTAGCTTTAAAAAAAGCTATTGTAAGGATTAAAGTTAACAAAAAATCTATATAAAATAATAATAATATTTAAAATATATGCTCAAGGCAAGCTTAATGCTTGCCTTTTTTATTGACTTTTTCACTCCAAAAGATAATATGTGCGAATGGGATCATTTTATCCCGGTAAACTTGTTGAAATGACTAGTTCTTTTAGCTTTTTCATATTTACATTTTCAGGATTTGCAAATTATAATCAAGTTATCATCTCATATGACATTACTTAAAAATTTTGTATGATCTTAGATTTTTGAAAAACTATGGCCAAATTCATGGGTTCCGCGATCAAGTCGCGGAATGACCAATATCGTTCTCGGTTACGGAACAGTAACTGGTCATTTCTGTTTTTTGCCCGTCATTCCGCGACTTGATCGCGGAATCCAATGTTTGATGGTCTCGTAAAATGTCGTCACCCCGGCGAAGGCCGGGGTCCAGAGTTCCTATAACTATTTGAAAAGACTGGATTCCGGTTTTCACCGGAATGACCAAAACAGGTTTTTTCCGACTTTTTACGAGACTGTCAATATTCGGGTTTTGAAAAGATCCAAATTGTTACAAAATTTTTAGTTCATAGGTGGGTTGGATCGAAAACAATTCGAGTATAAACTCAATCATTCGTAAAGAGGAGTTAAAAGTCGAGAATGGAATCCCAAGAAAATAAAGACTATTTTGAATTGCTTGAAGAAAAGATTGAAAAATTAATAAAATTCCTACAATCTTTGAAAGAAGAAAAAAAAATTCTTTTAGATAAACTTAAGGCACTTACAGAGGAATTGGATCAACTAAAAGAGACAAACAATCAGGCCAAGAGCAGGATGGCCTCGCTGCTTGAAAAGATAGACCACCTGGATATCTAATTTTAGGGGATACGGCTTTGGATAAGCCAGTAAAGATACAAATAATTGACCATGAATACCTCATTAGAAGTAATGAAGACGCACAAAGCGTCACGAAGATAGCAGAATATTTGAATGGAAAGATAAAAGAAGCAAATAATGAAAATACCGGTCTTTCTGATAAAAAGGCAGTCATTCTAGCGGCACTTCATATAGCGAGCGATTATTTTCAGCTATTAAAAGAGCATGATGACTTGATAGCTCAAATCCATCAACGATCAAAGAGGCTTATTTACCATATTGATGCATTGTTTGAATAGAGGGTTCCCGCTTTATAATGTTTAATGGTATGATAATCATTCAGTTCAGGCTATAATTAAAATGGAAGAGAAAGATTGAATTGAGGAACAAGAGGGGACAAATACGCCAAGTAACGACCTGTTTTTTATATAGCTTAAAATTTTATTTGAAATCATTATGTTTATTGTTCAATTAAAGATAAAGAAATACGACTTAAGCTATTTTATTGGGTGTTTGGTAATCAACAGCCTTTTCGTATCATAGATCCACTCTAGAGCTTTATCATCCTTCAACAATCCTTTTCTCCGGTATTTTTTCCCATACCATTATGGTTCCCAGCCTACGGTCAATAGGCATCACAAGGTGGAGAGCGAATCCTTGAAATGATTGGCAACGGGCTGATATTAGATATCATTATGGGCAAAGGCTTTAGCCCTGCATCTAATGATGCGGTTGGCTTAACATATTTGCCTGGGAGGGATATGTTATTATGATAACTTTCAAAATTATTATTTTTATTGTTGCGGGAATAATCCTTGGGGCTTTGATTGGCTTCTGGATAAGAAAACGAATTATAGAGAGGCAATATGAGTCGATAAAGAACTATTCAAGAAAGATTATCAATGAGGCACACAGAAAGGCCAAAACCGTAAAAAAAGAGGCTATGCTGAGGGCGAAAGACACCATCTATCAGATGAAACTTGATTTTGAGAAAGAGACAAAGGAAAAAAAAGGTCAATTACAAACACAGGAAAGAAGACTATTTCATAAAGAAGAAAATCTGGATAAAAAGATTGAACAGTATGAAATAAAAGAAAAAGCTCTTGATAAGAGGGAAAATCAAATCAGCCAAATAGAAAATGAATTAAATGAAAGAAAAAAACAGTATGATGAATTGGTTGTTAAACAGCGGGAGCAACTTGAGAGGATAGCCGGTATATCCATTGAAGAGGCAAAAAAATTACTTATCCTATCCATGGAATCAGAAGCAAGGCATGATGCAGCAAAATTGATACGAAAGATTGAAAATGAGGCCAGAGAGGTCGCACAACATAAATCACAAGAGATTATCGCTTTGGCCATCAAGAGATATGCGGGTGATTTTGTGGCGGAAAAAACCGTATCGGTTGTCAGTCTTCCCAATGAAGAGATGAAAGGGCGAATTATTGGCCGAGAGGGAAGAAACATCCGAGCTATCGAGGCCGCAACCGGTATCGATCTCATTATTGATGATACTCCAGAGGCCGTTATCTTATCCGGTTTCAATCCTGTACGACGGGAAGTGGCAAAAGTTGTCCTTGAAAGGCTGATTGATGATGGCAGAATACATCCGGCTCGAATTGAAGAGATGGTTAAGAAAGTTAATAAAGAGATTGAGGCCGCCATTAAAGAAGCGGGTGAGCAGGCCACTTTTGATGTGGGTGTTCATGGGATCAATCCAGAGCTTATCAAGTTGATCGGTCGTTTGAAATACCGATCCAGCTATGCCCAGAATGTATTGCAGCATTCAAGAGAGGTGGCTTTTATTTGTGGTATTATGGCATCGGAGCTGGGTTTAAACGTCAAAAAGGCGAAGCGGGCTGGATTACTTCATGATATCGGGAAAGCAGTGGATCATGAAGTGGAAGGCCCCCATGCGATTATCGGGGCGGATCTGGCAAAAAAGTATGGAGAATCCGATGCGGTCGTCCATGCGATCGCCGCTCATCATGAAGACATTCATCCTGATTCCGTTCTCGCTATTCTTGTTCAGGCTGCTGATACCCTTTCCGGTGCACGGCCCGGGGCCAGGCAGGAAATGTTGGAGTCCTATATCAAACGACTGGATGAGCTGGAAAAGATTGCCTTGTCTTTCAATGGCGTAAGTCAGTCATATGCCATTCAAGCCGGTCGAGAGATTAGAATTATGGTTGAAGGTGAAAAGATCGATGACGATCATGCCTTTGTTCTTTGTAAAGATATAGCCAACAAGATTGAAAAGGAACTTACATACCCCGGTCAGATTAAGGTAACAGTTATTCGAGAAACAAGGGCGGTGGAATATGCTAAATAATATTTTTTTATGCCGCCAGAGCGCTGTTGCCACACGAAGGAGTATGTCCCATCGATAAGACATTGTTTGATAAAATCGGTTTGAATGTCGCTTACCTATCGGATGATTACGATAATACCATATACCTGTGGGATGGTCATCCGGTAGCGTATCTGTTTGATGATCGGCATGTTTATGGCATGAATGGACGACATCTGGGATGGCTGATCGATAGCATCATTTTTAATCACGCCGGAGAGCGTGTTGGCTTTACGGACAGAACATGCCCTGCTCCTTTGGCCAAGGAACTCGGCAAGTTAAAAAAATATCCTAAGGGTGAAATTCGACCTAGATGGCAGGCGCCCCCATTACCAAAACTTCTATATCAGCTTGCGGATGAGAGCCTGGAAGCCTTTTTAAAGGAGGGGCAAGTCGCTCTTTTGAGATCCGGTAATCAGCCCGGAAGATCTTCTTTGACGTTAAAATAA
>JAFGGA010000181.1 GCA_016930835.1 Deltaproteobacteria bacterium | reverse complement strand
CTAAGATATCAGATCTGGAACCATTAAGGACTCTTGGTCTTTCGATGATTTTGAGATCTTCTTTCAAAGTGCTGTTTGCCCGCTCTGAGGCTGATCTTAATTTCTTGATATCTTGATAACGTTTCGACCCCCTTGGGATTTCATTTACCAGGCGGGGATGCTCTTTGACATACATGTGCTTATCATAACCGGTATAGTTCCGGATGTGAGGACACAGGTGGATATCATATCGGGATTGCAGATTTTCCAATGCCTTATGCTTTAGTTTGAGACATTGTTTAAAACAGCAAAAGGTAAGCCTCTGATGCTTTTTATCAAATCCGTTAGGTCTGCACAGGAGTCCGCATGGCGCGAAAGGCCAACCCTTTTGGTCATAGCCCCTGCTGAGGAGGGCCTGTTTTGATAGGTTTTCATTCCTGGCGTTATAATCGATGATAGGGATTGAGCCTTTATCTCTTAAGTAATTGTAGTTATTGATGATATCATATTTAGCATCTGCGATATCGATTTTCACCTGGCAATTATGGTGGTTATAAAGCTGCTCCTCATTGTTGATAATCTGACTTCCTTCCTCTGCATTGCCGGAGATATTAGTGACTGCGACAGGCAACTCGATTTTCAGATGAAGCTCAACAGATGTGGATAGTACGAGATTGTAGCCGAAGATTTTCTCTTTTCTATCGGGATTTTTGGGATCACGGCGGACCCCGATGCGGGCATCAGTATCTTTTGGAAGTTTTGGGCAAGAAACGGTGATTGATGCATCGTCAGGGTTGATAAAAGAGACATTGGATCGGATAGTGTGTATAGATAGATGTTGTTTTGCGAGTTCATCTTCTACCCCGAAGAGTATTGCAGTATTCCTTTGCTCATCAGACAGTTCATTATCTGAAAAGGCAAGCCTGAATGCAAAGAGTTCAATTTTAGGTTTTTTGACATCTTCGGGGAAGCGAGTACTGGGGCATTCCGTATAGACACGGACCTCGGACCCGAGGTTGTTTTCAGCCAAATTATTGAGGCGATAAAGGATACGGTTCCTTACTTTTGTGATGACATTTTCAACGGTGATAGATGCACATTGATTACAAAAATACGTACACCCTTTATAACGAGCCCATGTAGGGTAGAGGGTGCCATCATGAGCGAGGATTTTGAAGGTGATCATTTCCAGTTGGTGGAAGATATGGACGAGGATATGAAAGATTTCATTGTAGAGGTTTTCGCCGAGGTAAAGACGGAAATTGGAGAAAGTGCCTTGGGAAGGGATATGATTCATGGGTATACCGGCGTAAGTTCTATAAGCCCTTCCCCGGTCCTCATCATGTAATAAAGAAAGGAACTGTTTCATATTTTGATGCCCATCGATATAGCGGAAAAGGTCCAGAAGGAAGAGGCTTGGAGGGTCATAACATGGAGGGCCAAAAGGTGAATAGCGATGGGCAACAAGGGATCGGATGAATGAGAAATCTATTAAAGAGGTAATCATTTTAGAATATCCGCCTTGCACAGAGCCGTTTGGGAAGATTTTCACGAATTGTTTTTTAAAATGATAATGGGATAAGAGAGAGGTGTTCGGGAAAGGATTTTGATGGGAGAGAAAAATTTTAAAGTTGATTTTGTTGAGCTTTTTGCTAACGTTACTGATGGTGAATTTATTAAAGGGGTTCACCATATTCCTCATGGTCCGGGTGGAAGTTGCCGCTTCTACCCGGATTACTCCTTTAGTTTCTCCCTAAAATTTTTCCCCAATGGATACAGAAATACATCCTTGATTTTTCCATGAAACAAATGATCATGCCCTCTTTTTGCAATACCCTTGGTCTGTCCAACTCTAGTCCAGTTGGCGGCCTTGTAGCAGGTTCCTTTGAAACGATCTTGTTCCACGAAGGTTTCAAGTAAGTATATGGGATGATTATATATTTTCAGCCAGTCATCGGAGATTCTTTTGGCAGAAAGCGCCAATACCTTGCTGGCGAGGTATTTTATGGAGATCCAGGGTAGAATGAGGAATCGTGTGTTATTTGCGATGAAATGGAGATGTTTTTCTTTGGTTGATTTATCCCATCCGATGAAGGCATCCCTGGATTTAACGGACCATGCTGCTGATCCCCAACCTAAACAAGCGACAGGTTTATCCTCTATAAAAGCTATGTATTTTAAGTGGTTGCCAACGATCTGCCGGAACCCGAGGTAATGATGCTCCTGAATAAGGCTATTATAGAGATGTTCGAGCTGGGTGTTGCGCACCGATTTGAGCTTGACCGGAGCCAGGCTGGAAGGAATGCCCTGGATAGGGATTTGGTCGGTTTCAACCAGTGGGATGAATTGATTTCGCTTATGATTTCTACCGTCATGTCTTCCGGGTGGAAGATTGATAAGACCTTTTCGGTGCAGGGTAATCAGGATCTCCCTGCAAGCCATATCCTTGGTCTGCCCATTTGGCTGGAACCAGTTCCATCTTATGCAGAGGATTTTGGACAGTTTAGTGCGACTCTTGCCCCGATGGGTGTCGATGGTCTCTCTGATGAGAGAAAGATCGGCTTCAGAGATAGTCCTTTTTCGGATAGTGATGGGTAACATATCCAGCCTATACCAAAAAAGAAGGTTGGACGCCAGCAAAAAATGAAGGATGATGAAAAAAAATTGGCGGAGAGGTTGCTGGCTAATATGGCCTGCAAGAATGGGTTGAAATGAAAAATCGTGGGTTGAAAATCAGTGGGATTTTAAGCAATTAGACTTATTAAATTAGCTCTGAACCTTGAATCTGGAATCTTGAATTCCACCGAAGGTGGTAACTTTGAATCTTTAAATCTTTGAATTCGCCTCCGGCGGCCTCTTT
>JAFGGA010000180.1 GCA_016930835.1 Deltaproteobacteria bacterium | reverse complement strand
TTGGAAGCCTTTACTTCAATGGCAACAGCCATCTCATTGAGTATGAAGTCCACCTCAAACCCGGTGCTCGTCCGCCAATACCGAATATCCAATTCGGGATCACGATAAGCCTGGTAAGCCTTAAGCTCCATGAGAATAAACTGCTCAAAAGAATGGCCGTATTCCGGAGTCCCGAATTTGGGTCTCCTGCGGGCCAGATAGTTTGTTACGCCGATATCAAACAGATAAAATTTTTCAGTTTCAATCAACCGCCTGTTTTTCGCCTTGCGCCAGGGGGAGACACGAAATCCAAGCAGTGTATCTTCAATTATCTGAAAGTAAGCTCTGACGACTTTTGCACTGACGCCGGTTTCCCTTCCGATATTCGTGTAGTTAATCAATTCTCAGCAAGTAATGGCGGCAACCCTGAGAAACTCTGAAAAAGAAGGTATATTTTGAAGGTTGGCTTCAGCTACGATTTCTTCTTTCAGATAGTCCGCGATGTAGGCCCTTAAATCCTGAAGCGGATTTTGGGATAGGAAATGAGGAGGCAGCAGGCCGGAAACGAACACGGACTCCAGATCAAAACCCTCCGTTTCGGGATATGCCAACGGGGTCATGGTATATCGCCAGGCACGGCCACCTAATCGATTGGCATGATTTCGTCTGAGTTTTCGGGCACTGGAGCCTATCATCAGAAAGGATGCGTTTGAATTTTCAATTAGCCAGTGTATTTCATCCAACAAGGACGGGACTTTTTCGATCTCGTCGATTAAAACAAGGTTATCATGATTTTTAAACTGCTCCCGAAGCAGCGAAGGACGCGATATGTAGTCTGCGAATACCTCTGTTTTTAAAAGATCGATCAGGGCCGTATCTCTAAACTTATGGCTGATCCAATACGTTTTTCCAGTTTTACGGGGTCCCCATAGAAAAACGGATTGTTTAGGCGGCAAATCAGTTGTCAACATTCTTTTTAAGATATTTTTCATACAAGAATAAAATATCTAGATGATTTGCCCTGTCTAGCAAAATTATCCTCATTAGAAAATGTAGCACAACGTGGCTCACAATGAAAGCCCCTATCTCTACATTATTTTCACTGAAAATAATTCAAATGAACCGAAATAACCGTAAATGAATTATTGAGTATGTGTGTGTACTTGGGCCTCTAGCAGGGTGCCTATATATTCCACACCAATCCGGATAGCGATTCCACGGGAAAGCGGATAAGGATTCCACGAAACTCCGGATAAATAATCCAATAAAAAACGACGCAGAATCAATATGTTAATCTGTGCCTCATTCAAAAAAGATGAGGAGGCATAGATGGTGAAGAAGAGGATATCAATGAGAAAGATAAAGAAAGTTCTGCATCTGATATTTGGAGTTGGATTGAGTTGTGGTTCGATCGGAAAAAGCCGGAACATTGGTCACACGATGTTGGGAGAGTATCTTAGACGAGCAAAAAATAACGCTCTTGGACGGCCATGCCGGACTGTGCAAGACCATCCAAAACATGTCTAATATTTGGCTTGACACGGTGCACTCACTTTGTTACACACCGTTAATGTTCGGTGCCGACTAATTGGCTTCGATGGATATTTAGACTTGAGAGCTTTGTCAATAAAGACACGACGTAGTTAAAAAATAATAAATTACATAGTCGGCAACGATTGCTCCTTAGGATCGGAAGGCTAATGTCAAAAATCTTTATCAATAATGATTAATGATGAACCCATTATGTATGTTTTTTATTAAAATGATTTTTTGTATTTATTGTTCCCTCTATTATATTTTCGATGAGTTAGTCGGAGAGCCTCTCTCTCCCTATTTTTTTCTCAATTTAAGAATTTTCCGTTCTCGTCAAGTCCCAATTTTTAAACGATTTAGCAGGAAGATAATATGAAATTAAATCATAAGGTTGCAATTATCACAGGCGCTGCAAGATCGATTGGAAGGGGGATTGCGTTAAAATTTGCTTCAGAAGGTGCTTTAATAGTTATAGCTGATATTTTAATGGATAAAGCACAAGAAGTAGTGGAAGAAATTAAACAACGAGGGGGCAAAGCCGTTGCTTTTCACACTGATGTATCCCAAAAGGCGGACGTTGCGGATCTGGTTAAATACACCAAGAACAATTTTAAAGCTATTCACATCCTAATCAATAACGCTGCTATTATTCCACCTTCAACGAGTATCATTGATATGGCCGAAGAGCAGTGGGATAGGGTTTTAGATGTAAATCTGAAGGGTGTATTCCTCTGTACCCAGGCTGTGTTACGTCATATGATGGAGCAAAGATACGGTAAGATTATTAACATTTCATCGATTGGTGGAATCGGATACCCTTTAAAGGGTTCGGCTCACTATGCATCGGCAAAAGCCGGTATTGTGATGTTAACGAAAAATACCGCTATTGAGTCAGGTTCTTACGGTGTTAATGTAAACGCCATTGCACCAGGACTAATTTCAACCGGGAAGCATCATTATATATCAGATAAAAAAGAGGCAGAAAAGAGAAAAAAAGAGAATCTAAAATCGATTATCCTTGGTCGCTTAGGAACTCCGGAGGATATAGCAAATTTAGCTTTATTCTTGGCTTCTGATGACGCAAGTTATCTAACGGGGCAGATTATCTCATGTAATGGTGGATTTATGCGTGCAATGTCTTAAGAAAGATTTATAGATTAAGACTATCAAATGAATTATCATGAATGATAATGACTGATGTCGACACACGAAAGCACATAGAACTTGATCTGAAAAATGCTCAAAAAATTTGGAGGGAATATTTTTACCTTCTTGTAAAATTCAATTGCATCCCTTTGAACGAGTCTGGATACTAAAAAGTGTGATGTCTGTTTACGATACATTTAACGTATCTCAAATACGACCATGTTAGTATCAAATCGCCATGCTTTTGGAAATGATACATTTGTTAAATTATTCGTAATTATACAAATCGCATAGTATCGGCTAGGTCCCATTTTTTTAAACATTTGGTGATAATCTTTAAATTAAGGAGGAGTACAATGAAAAGAGCAAGATGTTATTTTGTGGGGGGATTATTATTAAGTTTCATTTTCATGGCTACAACGCTTATCAATACCCCGGCTTGGGCACAGACGACGAAGACCGGCGGATATTTGACCATCATCATTCCCGGTACCACCGGAAAGAATATTGGATATACCCCGGAACCATTTGCGCCAAGAGATATATTAATGATAGCACCTTGTCTCGAAACACTACTTCACTATGATAAAAAAGGTGAACAGATTCCGTGGCTGGTAACTTCCTGGAAGTGGAATCCTGATTGGAAATCTCTTACCTTAGACTTGAGAAAGGGCGTAAAGTTCCATGATGGAACAGACTTTAATGCCGAGGCAGTGAAATATAACCTGGAATTAATAATAAAGTCACCCAAAGAGGCCTTTAAATCCGTAAAATCGATAGATGTAATTGATAATTACAGCCTGAGACTGAACTTTGATACTTATGATGGCTCGATTTTACCGGCTCTTTCACAGGACGAGGCACGTATGATTTCTCCGACTGCGGTTGAGAAAAATGGTAAGGGATGGGCTTCTGTTCATCCGGTGGGTACAGGTCCTTTTAAATTTAAGGAGTTCAGGCGTGATAGTTTGCTCCAATATGAGAAGTTTGAGGATTACTGGCAGGAAGGTAAGCCCTATCTTGAGGGCATTGAATTTAAATTAATCGCCAATAAGGTGACTGCCCGTATGTCATTTGAAGCGGGTGAGGGGAAGATGATAGTCGGTCTTCAGGCAAATGATACCTATGGACTCAAACAAGAAGGAAAATATATTGTCAATACATCATTTAGCTCGGGTATATCGGGATTAGTAGGGGATGGTGCAAATCCTGATTCTGTATTTAGGGATGTAAGAGTAAGAAAGGCCATGGCATATGCAATTAATAGGGAAGATATATGTAAAAATATTTTCCATGATCTAAATTTACCTGGACATGTACTTGCTGTCCCAGGCAGTAAAGCATACAACCCGTCTGTTGAAGGATATAGCTATGATCCTGCCAAGGCAATGGCGTTGCTGAAGGAAGCGGGTTATGGGGATTCAAATAAACCAAAAATAAAATTAAATGTTGCTTCAGTATTTGATTATACCTGGGTTGTGGCATGTCAGGGCTACCTGAATAAAGTTGGATTTGACGCGCAAATGGAACTTTTAGCTTATCCAAAATATACAGCGATACGCAGTACTGAGGGTTGGAAGAATGGTACTTGTTGGATTTCGATACGCATGAATCAGTTAACGGAACCTTCTCGAGCAATCCAGAGAGCATATACCGACTTTATTAAAATGATCAGACCACCTGAACTAGAGACAACGCTTAATAATGCGATGAATGAACCGGATCCATCAAAAGCTAGGGCTCTTTATATGGAAGCTCAGAGGTTAATGGTTGACAAATACTGCATTCTGGCCCCTGTTTATTTAGGCGGCCAGAATTCTATCACGTATCCCGAAGTTAAAGATACTGGATTATATATAGATTTTGGTAATGATCAATGGACACCGGAAGATATTTGGTTATCCAAATAATGGGACGGCCCCCGTTTTAAAAGAGATAAAAGCCCTTATTAATGAGTTTGTGAGCGAATAATAGCAAAAGCAATATTATGGTGGCATGGCCTAAATGTTAAGAACATGTAATATTTAGGCCATGCCAATATCGTTATTTCAGGGGAGATGGACAAATGATGGTGATAGAAGAAAAATTAAATGAGATCAAAGACAGTGTCAATGATACTCAGATAGCGAGAATTAAGGAAAAGATGGAAAATCCTGAGAGGGTGCTCTGCCCCTTTAACAGGAGATACGCTCAGTTGCCTTTTATTTGCACAGGGTATCGATATGTCTGCCCGCACCTAGATCGGAAACAAATCGTCTGTAATCATCCGGAGAATAAAAAATGGAAAGAAGAGTATTCCGGTCCCAGGGTACGTGTGCTTGTTCGTTAATAGATAAATAATAAATAAAGGCAATAATAGTCTATGGATAGTTTATTGAATGGATTTCGCGCTCTTGATCTGACGGATGAGAAGGGGCTAGCCTGTGGCAAAATTCTTGCCGCTCTGGGTATTGACGTTATTAAAATCGAAAAACCCGGAGGGGATTCCGCACGTTACATACCTCCTTTCTTAGATAATGTTTCAGATCCCGAGAACAGCCTTTACTGGCTGGCCTTTAATACCGATAAACGCGGCATAACCCTTAACCTCGAAACCCCACAAGGGCAGGATTTATTTCGAGAACTGGTCAATGAGTCCGATTTTGTGCTCGAATCATTTCAACCAGGAACAATGGATCAACTCGGACTTGGTTATGAAAATCTTAAACAAATAAATCCAGGAATTATCCTTGTATCCATAACCTCGTTTGGTCAGAAAGGACCTTATTCACGTTATAAAGGTAGTGAATTGATAGCATATGCCATGAGCGGCATTTTGGGAATCGCGGGAGAACCGGATCGGCCTCCTGTCATGGAACCTGTAGGTTCCGTATACTTTCAGGCGTGTGCCGCCGCTGCTTGCGGTGCTGTGGTTAGTCATTATTATCGAGAGAAAACAGGCCGCGGCCAGCAAGTCGATATTTCTATTGCTGAAGTGACCACCAACAGGAATACAGGGACATTCTCTTCATGGGAGTTTGATAAGGTCCTGCGAAAGAGGGGAGGTCCCGTCAGTGAGTTTGGAAAGCGTCCCTCGAAACAGATTTGGCAATGTAAGGACGGATATGTTTTTTGGATTTTTTGGGGAGGGCCGCTCGGTGCTCCCGGCAATAGAGCCTTATGTGAATGGATGGAGGAAGATGGCATACAAAATCCATTTTCTCGTGTGTCGGATTGGGAAAACTTCAATATGGCTAAGGTAACTCGAGAAGAACATAATGCATTTGAAGCGGCTATAACGACGTTTTTCTTGAGACATACCAAGGAAGAAATATCTACGGATGGGTTGATGAGAGGAATACGTGCCCATGTTATTAGTAATCCGGCGGATGTGTTTCAAAATTCGCACCTAAATGCAAGAGACTATTGGATCAAATTGGATTACAGTGAACGAGGTATCAAACTGGCCCATTCTCGACATTTCTTTTTGTGCAACGAAACCATGAATTTTGTGAGACACAGGGCTCCACATGTTGGAGAACACAATAACGAAATTTTCAGCAAAGAAATGGGTATTTCCCCCGAGGTTATAGCTGAATTGAAAAAAGGGAATGTAATTTGAACACTAGAATGGAAGTTCAGAGCACGGATGAACAGGCATTAAAAGATGTTAATGTCCTGGATTTTGGTTGGGCTATTGCCGGTTCTTTGACCGGTAAATACCTTGGGGATTACGGAGCGACTGTTATCAAAGTGGAATCCTCCAAGCGCATTGATATGATAAGGACAAGCCGGCACGTTTCTATATCTACCGGGACCAACCCTGATGATAAGCCGCGCTTTGTTCAGCTCAATACCTCAAAATATGGAATAACACTTGATTTGCAAAATCCTCGGGCACGAGCGGTCATAGAAAAGCTAATTATTTGGGCTGATGTCATTAATGAGAACTTCACTCCCGGGACAATGGAAAAACTGGGTTTGGATTACGCATCCGTAAAAAGTATCAATCCGCGCATAATAATGATTAGTGGAAGTTTATTCGGACAAACCGGACCGCTCGCCAGGGAATGGGGCGTAGATGGAATCGGGGCAGCGTTATCAGGCCATAGTAATCTTATTGGCTGGCCGGATCGGGGTCCCGGCGGTGCGACGGTGACCTATGGTGATTACATTCTTCCATTTTTTAATGTCCTTGCTGTTGTTTCCGCATTGGATTATCGAAGAAAAACCGGCAAAGGACAATACATTGATGCCAGCATGCTCGAGATTTGGACCCATATGACCAATCCAGCCATTTTAGATTGGCAAGCGAACGCTAACCTGCAGAATCGCAACGGTAATCGTATCCCCAACGCGTCGCCGCACGGCGTATTTCCGTGTTACGGGGAAGACAGGTGGTGTGCTATTGCTGTTTTTACAGAAAAAGAATGGCGGTCATTCTGTAATGTAATCGATGATCCGCCCTGGACAAAAGAACCCAGGTTTTCCACCTTGAGTAATAGAAAGGAGCATGAAGACGAATTGGAAAAATTAATGTCCGAATGGACGGTCAAACATGAAGCCAAAGATATTATGCACATGATGCAAAAGGCCGGTATTGCCGCAAGCGTGGTTCAAAATGCTCAGGATATACTGGATAATGATCCGCAGATGAGAGAAAGGGAATTCTTTGTACGCCTGGAACATCCTGTAATAGGGGTTTTTAACCATGTTAATCCACCTTTCAAATTGCTTGGGACAAAACCCCGCACGAGGACGGCTCCGCGTTTAGGGGAACATAACGAATATGTCTGTACTCATTTCTTGAACATTTCTGACGATGAATTTGTTCGATTGCTTCAAGATGGAGTTTTTGAATAGGAATCTGTCTGGCAAATGAATTTGTGTTTGTTTATAATATCTTGCCCAATCTATAAACATAAGGAGTTATCGTAATGATTCAAAAAACAAAAGAAGGGTCTAAGCTTAAAACCGAGCAGTGGCAAGGTGAAAGGAGCAAAAAACGCCTAAAAACGTCTCAGGAAGCATCCGGTTTGATGAAAAAGTCGAATGAAGAGATGTTAGAGGGAATAGCAAGGGGAGGACATTTGATCTTTGGCGACGGACCGAGGGAGCTGATTAGGTCCATGGGTTTATATTATCATTGTCATGCCTGGTGGTCGGCGGTATTTGCAGCCAAACAGATGGATCGTCATTATCATGATGTCTTGAAACAAAAAGGCTACTTTAATAGTCTTGCCGGCGGCTATGAAAGCATAACACTCGGTTATGCGCTTGATAATAATCCGAAGGCTGCTCCCTATGGCGGGATCCCAAAGATAAGTGCATGGATTATAGATCGTGCCTCGTCAACCAGAGTATATGAGCATTATGCGCGTGAATTTGGTTGCCCACTTTATTTCATGGACTTTACGCACCCGACAAACATCCCATCCAGGTGGTGGGAGATTGAGGACTGGGGAAACCCTCCTATGGTTGAGCAATGGACTAAAGAATTTGAAGGATGTGCAAGGTTTCTGGAAGCCCTTACCGGAAAAAGTTATAATGAGGCCAAGCTACGGGAGGTACTTGAAATAGCTGATGAAACATGTGAATACTACTGGAAGGCCACTGACCTTGCCTGTACGACTGTCCCGGCTCCAATCAGTGTAACAGACGCTTTTGCGGAAGTCGCCGTGTATAATTGGCATCAGGGCGAAAAATGGACATTGGAGCATGCAAAACAATACTACGAAGAGATCAAAAAACGTGTTGACAATAAGGAGGCCGTTTGTCCCAATGAAAAAGTCCGTTTATTATGGCTTACGACTCTGCCGATATGGTTCTCCCTTGGTTTCTACAATTATTGGGAAGAAAGTCATGGCGCCGTATTTATCGCTGATAACTATATCTCAGCAGCGGCAAAAATCATGTATCACGATCGAAGCAACCCGTTGAAGGCTATGGCTTTACGCAGGCATCTAAGATACGGAGCTGCAACCCCAACAGCCGCCGCGGAATACGCTGTTCATACCGTAGAAAAATGTAAAGCGGATGGCGTCATCCTTCCCATCAGGGGAGGAACGGCGTATAGGGGGGAAATGTTTATTTTAGAGACGCTAAAGAGGCATGGGACACCGACCTTGATTATCAACTATGATCCGGTTGATAGTCAAAATTGGGATGATTCCGCAATGAAGGCCAAGGTTACCGTATTTATAGAAAGTCTGAAACCATTTAAAAATAAAAATCCAAAAAAATAGATTTTCTCATATGTATCTCCAAATACTATGATTTAGAGGGTTATGAACATCTAATAAATAATCAGTTTACTTACAAAAAGGGAATACTATGAAAGCATTTGAAACATTACAAAAATATTATAAAGAACGATGGAATTATCAATTATTAGCCAAAGATTGGAAAGAAAAAGGACAAAAAATAATTGGTTATACGGACATTAATTGCCCTGAGGAATTGATTATTGCCGCCGGATGCCTTCCGCTGTTGATGGTCGGAGACCCGGATAGCGATTCTGATGTGGATTATAAATATATGCAATATCCTGTGAGCCTCCCGATCCGATATTTATATGAAGCAATCCTGACCGGAAGATATAATTTTATTGATCTAATATGTATTACAGCAGGTGATGAATGGCAGAGCAGCCTCCATGGTTACCTGAATGAAGAGAAGCGACTAAACCCCTCACTTGAATATAAAGAGACATATTTTTTAGAGCATCTCAGGACAACGTTCAAACATCATCGTGACTATAACTTCGGCCGATTAGTCGCCTTTAAAGACTATCTTGAGGAATTCTCACAGAGAAAAATAACCAATCGTGCTTTGTCAGAAGCTATAGAGGTGACCAATGAAACCAGGAAGCTCCTTAAAAAGCTTTCTGATCTTAGGAAAACGGACCCTCCCCATATATCAGGGTGTGAAGCATTGCCGATTATCATGGCATCAATGCTTATGCCAAAGACGGAATACAATAGATTACTTAAAGAATTTCTGGATAAGGAGGTCAATAACCTTCCTAAGAAGGATGCTTCCAAAACAAGGATATTCGTATCGGGTAGTTCGGTCGATCATCCGAAGCTTTATGAACTTATAGAATCTACCCATGCAGTCGTTGTAGGTGAGGATACCGCTTTTGGTGACCGATACGCGGAGTTGCTTATTAGAGATGATATGGACCCGATGGAAGCCATATGTGATAGGTATACATATAAACCACCGGACCCTTGGATGCTAGGCATGGATGAAACACTGAAATACAGAGTCAAATCGGTTGTAGCAGCCAGTGCTCAAGGGGAAATCTTTTTCCATATCAAAGATGATCAGCATCCGGCGTGGGATTACCCGGATCAGGAAAAAGAATTGGAGAAATTAGGCATACCTGTATTGCCTCTTGAACCACAGCAATATAAGATATCAAATCCAAAGCTTCTAAAAAAACATATTGAAGCGTATATCAAGTCTATCTCGTCCGGTGGAAAGAAATAGTATAATCATGCTTTAATGAGATATTATTATATGATTACTTATATTGTCCGTAGATTAATCCTCAGTGTAGTGGTCATGTTCATCGTTACTGTACTTGTCTTTTTATTAATCCATCTTATCCCGGGAGATCCGGCCCGCTGCTTGCTGGGAGAAGAAGCGACTTTGGAACAGATAGAGGAGCTTCGCAAGGAACTATGGCTGGACCGTCCGCTTACAGTCCAGTATGGACATTGGCTAACCAATGTTTTTAAGGGCGATCTGGGGAAATCGGTACTTTACGGTCAACCCGTTAAAGAGCTTATCATGACACGCCTTCCGGTTACGCTTAACCTATCTATATTTTCTTTTATAATTAGTACTGTTCTCGGTATTGGATTCGGAATCATTTGTGCGATCAGACGCGGTAAAACAATAGATACGGTCATTGCCCTGTTTTCTAATATCGGCATTGCCACACCCATTTTCTGGCTTGCCGTAATTATGATTTACACATTGGGACTAAAATTAGGCTGGCTTCCGCTTCAGGGCTATACCTCCCCTTTGGAAGATCCCATTATGAATATCCGCCAGGCAATTATGCCGGTTTTTTGTATGGTTTTATTTCCCATGGCGGTTATTACTCGACAGACTCGCTCCAGCATGCTGGAGGTAGTAAGGCAAGATTATATCAGAACCGCTTGGTCAAAGGGGCTCAAGGAGAGAGTTATTGTAATAAGTCACGCCATGAAAAATGCTCTGATTCCCGTGGTGACCCTTCTGGGAATGCAATTTAGAGTTCTCGTAGGCGGACTGGTGCTTATTGAAACCGTCTTTAATATCCCCGGTATGGGCAGGCTCATGGTAACTTCCGTATTTAATAAAGATTCTATAGCCGTGCAAGGATGTACCCTTGTTATCGCCATTGTCGTATTACTGGTTAACTTGGCTGTTGATATCTCCTATGGCTGGTTGGACCCTCGGATAAGGTATGAATAGCAATTAAAATATATAACAGAGATGTAATAATAATTACTTCAAATTCAAAACAAATCGGATTAATGGAAGCACCGTCTATAAAAACAGAAGGCAGAAGAATTATTAGGGTAATGTTCAGCCGCCGCGTAGCCATTCTAGGCTTCATTATTGCCGTATTTTTTATGCTGACAGCCATTTTTGGGCCCTTAATCGCACCCTATGACCCAATCGAACAGAATATCAATAATATTTTAGAAGCCCCTTCGCGCGAACACTTCCTGGGAACGGATGATCTCGGAAGGGATATATTAAGCCGGATAATATATGGCGCGAGGGTTTCTTTAATGGTTGGTGTTGTTGCCGTAACGATATCAGCCGTCGTGGGCATGTCATTGGGTCTGATCGCCGGATATTTCAATAAATGGGTGAACAATATTATCATGCGAATCATTGACGCCTTTATGGCTCTTCCATCGATGGTTTTAATTCTTGCTATTGCCTCAATATTGGGAGGTGGGTTGTTCAATGTAATGATCGTTTTGGGTATAGGATTGATTCCCACATATTGCCGGCTTATGTGTGCGCAGGTACTTTCGATTAAAGAGAATGATTATATCATATCAGCCAAGGCCCTCGGGTCAAGCGATCTCCGTATCATTTTAAGGCATGTATTACCCAACGCCTTCCCACCTCTACTGGTGCTGATAACTTTACAAATAGGAACCGCGATTTTGATGGAAGCCTCGCTCAGTTTCCTTGGCATCGGTATCAGTCCACCAACGGCGACCTGGGGTTCTATGGTCAGCGTCGGGTATAATTATCTGCTTAGCAATCCATTACTCTCCTTTGCTCCGGGTATTGCGATCCTGCTGGTTGTTCTTGCTTTCAACCTGATAGGTGATGGGCTGAGAGATGCCTTGGATCCAAGACTTAGAGGCACGCTTTAAATAATTAGATAATCCGGTGTGATTAAATCCTTCTTCCGGTCAACTCAAAGTGTAACCCGTACCATAAGTTCTTTTACATTCTTTAATGACTCCAAGTCTAAGAGGCATTTTACGGCCTCATCGACTTTTTTTCGGGACAGAACTCTTTGAGCATTCTGTTTAAACTTAGTCACAAGTTCTTCCTCGGTCGGTCGCCGGCTCGCAAAGGCATAATCTGTCTCTTCCTTAAATATCTTTCCCTTTGCCACAACTTCAACCGCACCTGAATCGGAGTGACCCTTCCATTCCTTACCGACCTTTCCATCATAATCCGGCACGGCTTCTTTGCTTACCTTCTTCATAAATTCCAATATCCTGGGATTATGCATCGTATCCTGAGTCTGCCAATCCGCACCTATCGGGATCCCATAAGCCGCACAGGCGAAACAATACGGGACATTGAACTGCAGATCAATGTGACTTGCCAGTTCTTCACCAAGGACTAGATGGGTCAGCGCCGGTTGAACAAAAGCTTTAACCCCTTGAATTTCCTCAGGCACAAGTTTGTTTTTTTCAATAACACGGATAAATGCATGCAATGCCCCTTGCATAGCTTGAACGCAAGGGTATTTTTTATAACTACATCCCAGGATGAGCCAGTCTTCACCGATCTTTTCTAATGCGTTATCGGGGTCCCATTTATCGCAGGAATACATCCTCCAGAAGCCGTACTCACCATCAAAAACCGTTGTATCTCCCAGGTAACCCATTTGGGCAAGCTGGACCGATGTAACTGCGGCCATAGAGGTGAATCCTGCTGACCCATATTTTGTCATCGCTATTGGTGAATTCGTAGAGTCCCACTTCCTCGTGGTTGGAACAGGGCAGAAATGACCAGCTATACCGAGAGCATGAAGCATTTCTTTCTCCCCGAACTTTAGAATTTTACCGGCTCCTGCTGTCCCGCCAAATATAAATTTACTCTGACCTGACGCCAAAACTCGCCATATATCCATTCCATATCTGTTGAGAGCGACTCGGTCGAGCCCCATTTCAGCAGCTGTTTCGGGATCCACATCTATTTTCCGTGGGATCAATGCGCGTGTAATTCTATAGGCAATTTCGAATCCAAGAGCAGTAGATGTCAATAATTCTCCCCCGGAGGCCCCAACGCTTTCGGCTAACACCAGCACCGGCGGGATGACAAATCCCGGCGCATGCCCCACAACTATCGGGTCGTAATCCAATGCATTAATCAATTCACCATTGGCGAGAGCAGCATGATTACTTGAAATTTTATCCGGCACGCCAATTATCGATGATTCAGGTACACCGCCGGACCGTCTTGCCAACGCTAAGGAAATCCTACCTTTATCGCATGTACCTCCTGCGAGGGCGCACCCAATACTGTCCAGCAGAAGATGTTTTACCTCTTGCCACACAGCTTCAGGTAGATTTTGGAAACCGGTTTCTACAACAAAATTAGCCAACTTTTGACCAAAATTCCTTGCCATTTTATCCTCCTGCATTGGCCATTGAGCTCACATTAAGACACTGTTTGTCACTGATACCGAAATCAATGCAAAACCCAGTGTGTCCTATTGGATGATAAGACCTTGATTTTTTACGGATGTAATATATAGGGCGGTCCTAAAAATCGAGATTTGGCGGCTACTGTTCTTCGAAATAACGGAACTGTAGGCGGTTGCCCGTATTCTGGACAGGAAGCTTATCATGAATAAATAGGCATTTCAAGATCTTGATCGTTATAAAGTGTTATCGACAAAAGCAGCGGGAATAACTACGGGAAAACCCATTCGATCCGCTATGACGTATTGAACAGAAATATGAACATCGTAAAACCGGTCGGAAGGTTTTACCCAAATTTTGCGAAAAAATCCTTTGACGCTTTTCATTCCTTTTCCATCCATAACACTAGGTCGGGCAACTGGGCCGAACAATGTGTTTCACGACTAGAAGGGAAAGGTCATATTCCGATCAGAACAAATGCAGCCCGATAAAAAGGATGCGTGCCGTCGTTTGGGGGTTGTTTTATTTTTTGAGTACCCATGCCGCGCCCTGATGATTGATTGAGGTTTTTTCTGGAAACGTCAACCCAAAATTGACCCCCTACGACAACCTAATTTCGACCCCCTGAGGTTAAGTATTTCAGGATGAGAGGGGCTGTAGGGAGCTTAGCGACCGAAAGCCCCTCCCATTCCGGACCTCGATTATTTTGATCTAATCCTATTCACATTACAGCCTTAACAATCTGTCCTTTTTTATATGGTGAGTTCTTTCGTTTGGAGCCTGCCTTTTTATGCTTTAGCGTTTCTTTTAACCGATAGCTTTCCCATGTGTAGTTGATGACCTGAGCCTTATACGTTATATAGGTACCCGCTAAAATGTCTGAAACGACTCTTTATGTTCGCCTATTATTGGAAAGATCGTCGTATCCTAAGCCTCTTCACTGATTAACCTGATTAGTTACCTCATTCCGTACACCAGTTGAAATTTGCATCAATATCCGCAGTAATAAACCGGATTATCCTGAGCGGACTGGGCAAAGCGTTGTGAAAGACAAAATTCAGAGGACGCGCGGCTGTAATAAACGATGGACTGGGCCTCATCACCGATGGAGGCAGCATAAGCAGCAAGGCTCGTTAGGGAGATACCCGCGACAAGAGCTTCTTTTGCCTTGTTCAGGTAATCTATTCTTTCTGATGATACCGCTTCTTGTGACAGGGCTATATCCTTGCCCGCGAGATAGATCATGTCGTATGCATCGTTCATTGCATTTGTGTTGGTTGCCGCAACATCCTTGCCCATGGTAATTTTACTAAGGTTGCCGGTCGTATGAGGGCAAAAATTGTTTAGTGTGTCGGTACCTCCATTCTGGCGGTACAAAGTCAAAGAGGTAATGTCGATAAGGCCGCGGGAATGAGTCTTGGATTTTTTGGCGTGAACTTCAGGAGTCAAGCCGCTTCCGATGATCCAGTCGTTTTTGCTCCATTCACCGTCTTTCTTGTTATAGTAGGTTTTGCTTGCAAGGGCGCTGTGAATAGTTCCGAGGGTTATCTTGCCGAAATTATCCTGGAGTACCTTTTCCGATGTCCAGTAACGCGGCCAGCAATTGGGGAAAACCGGGACACAGAGCGGGCTCATTTCATCGGTAAGAACATGGTTATTGGCTATAAGGTAATTCTTTTCGCCGAAATCACCGGGATAACGGACACTATTGTGATTGGCGGTATGCTCGACGACAAAGGCATTTCCATGGGCATCGATGCAATGAAAGTTTTCGCCACTGCCGGGAGCAATGCCGCCATTGATATACAAGTCAAGGGCCTCTTTAGCAGTGCTGCAGCGGTAGGAAACCTCGAGTCCGGTAATCATCGCTGCCAGACCATATGCAATATCAGGGGTCGGGACAAACTGGGTCATCGAAACAAGGCCCTTTTCATTGACGAAGCAGTTGGCGAAGAAGCCTCTATTGGACATGAAAGCGTTGCCCTTTTTGGGATACGCAACGACGGCCGGGAAGTAGCACTTGCCTCCAGACCAACTCCCATCACCGTTTACACCGGCGATGACTTTGCCCCCGGGAGTGGCCTCACCCCATGCGGAGATGCTCATGCAGGCATTCCGTTCAAAGTTCGACCAATTGAAAACCGTGCCGATTGCGGTTTCGCGGAGGCCAAGGCCGGCACCATTGGCTATACCTGAAACCAAATCGTAAAGGTCAGCGGAGCGCTCCTTTAGATTTTCCAGATACTTTTCGGACTGTGCCAAAAGAGCCTTTTGGGAGACAAAAATTTTAGGAATGAGAGATTGGGAGCGATCCACATAATCCCTGGCAATAATAGATCCGCCCTGAAGACCGTACTGATATCCCATTTCATACCAGGTGCCTGCGATGTAGATTACCTCGCCGATTTCTTCGGGCATTTCATAAGGATTAAACATGGACGTGTAGTGAGTCATCCTTGGTTCTCCGGCAGCCGCATGACTTGTTATCTTTGATTCCGCATGGCTCATTTTCGCGTAGCCGGAAAACATGACCATTATAAATACGATAATACTAAGCAGGCCAAAAAGTTTGGTATATTTTGAACACCTCATTTTTCTCCCTCCCTTTATTTGATTTGGATCATTAATAATATCTGAATTTACGGCAAGTTTGCCATGAAATCTGAAGCATCGTCGACACCAAAAACATTTTTCAAGGATTCGGGTATCAATATATCCATATTTACCTGAACCAGAAACCTGAAAAACCGCTCAGACACTATGGTAGGCATTACCGTTTGTGGTATTTATAGGCTGGGGTGTTATTGAATACCCCAGCCTATATACCACTTCTTTTGCTATGAATTTGTGGGCCGTATTACGGTTGATAGCTATCCCAATCCGACACATCCCATGGTCGGAGCAGTTGGCGTACCCCGTGGTTCTCAATAAACCTCGGATCCGTTGTTGGAATAAGATCCGGACCTGTCTCAGAGAGAATCCGGAAAGCCAGTTCATTCATTGCACGGGCTGATGTATCGCCCCATTTCCCAGTGTCCAGACGGTTAATGAGGGTAACAAAGGCCGCGGCTTTTTCCAGCAACGTTTCATGGCAGTGGCCTGCACTGTGAACCCAAGCGATTCGCAGCAATTTATTGTTTCCAGCCCTGCGTAGGGTATTGGCATATGCCTTCTTACAGGATTGGGGATCGACACCATCGCCGATACTATCGACATTCATGATCGGACCGTAGATTTCGCCCGTGTATGTCCCGGCCCTTTCTATCTTGGCAACCGCCTCGGGATCGGCATGGATTCTGGGAGACTTTTCCAGTGTACGCAGGTCTGCCATCAAACCTTTGAGACCAAGACCTGCCTTACTGTACATGGCCACGACGAAATCCTTCCTGCCCGAGCGCGCTAGCATTTTTTGGTTATAATTGACATCGTTGTTCCAGGCTACAATGCCGCCGGCATATTCTTCGAGGCCGGCCATGACCAGAGCAGGATTGTTATACACGTAATTCAGGACACCCCAATATATGGGGGAAATGAGCTGTTCGTATTGTGCATCATAATCTTTAGCAGCAGGCTCCGGACTCCCTGGAACCGTCCATGGTCCGAACTGCTGCACTGCGGCAGCCAGAGAAAAACGTGCTCGACCCTCAGGTGTCGAGTCTGCCAGGTTGACCAGCTCAGTGAGTGCAGCATCCTCAGCACCGATCTCTGCAGAAGTGTTCGAAATGCCCACAATTTTAAGTGGCGATTCAGGATCGACCAACGTTTTCAGCACCCACGGACCGTCAAATATTCTGAGGGCAGTATTGATTTCGCCAGCACCGCCGCCACCCCAAACGAGAGCGGCGTCAAAGATATCCGGATAGAATTCCATACATTTGCGAGCTACGAAAGAACCTCTGGATAAACCAAAAGCAATAGTGCGCGAAGGCGTCTGACCATAATACTCTATAAAAGTCTGCCGAACCACGAGCAAATAATCAACAGCCTTCTTAAAGTCATATCCTACCACATTCCTAATTATACCTCCATATGCATAACCCTCAGAGACCAACCATTTTACAGGCACAAGGTGCTGAGAGTCCATAATGGGAGCAAATGTAAGGGCGTCTAGGTCCAATATAATCGTGCCGTTCCACAAATCTAGCGGCTCTGGCGCCACCACAGCCCATGGTGTTCCGTCAGGGAATATACCTTCGATTATTTCGTGTGAAGGCTGGGCCGAAACAGGCTGCGTGGGCATGAAAAGCGAAATGCACAGCCCGACTGCCAGTATTAGGGCAAATTCGATACGAAATATCTTCTTCATTTTTCTCCCTCCCTTTATTGGTTTATGTTGAGACTTACTTTCAATAATTGTTGCCTACTTATACACCAACGTATACTTTCATGGGCATCACCCCCTTTTTTGAATGTAAGTTGTTCCTCAAATTTCGTTAAGTCTGTACCGGCCGCATGGAGAGTCAATATCAGTCTTATCATTGCAGGAGTAAGTATCTCGAAGGCGCTGGAATCACTTGCAGTTGTAAGATTTATGGCGATGCGGACATTTTAATGGGTACCCGCGATATATTGGGTTTTACCCCTGAAAAGGGCTATCTCATAACAGGGATGATTTCAATCATCCCTTAGCTGCTAACGATCCGGAATCATTGGAAATGTCAAGGGCTGCGAAGCCGTTCATCTTGACCCTCGATATTTCCAATGATGAAAGGTATCGGGTTAAGATGATGGAAACTAGAGAATTTTTTAAAATACACCACACGGGGACATTAAAAGCCAGAAAACCTTTTTGTATATTGAGTCGGTAAACCTTCAGCATGTGAACGGCAGGTGAATACAATTGTTTTACTCAATCTCGACGCCCGGGGAAGTCCTTTCTGAACTTGACTATGCGAATATAATCTATTATGAGTCAAAAGGTATTGTAATAATCGGACAAGTTCATTCGAATTCAATATCGATTTTGGGGCATAATCAATCGTAGACACCCATAGAGGATCTTGAGAGGAATCTTTTTCAGTATAGGCATCTTATGCTTTCAGGATCATTATTGAAATTTGATGGAGATTTTTTTGCCAAACGGCTTAAGGGTTTTGGAACAAAACAACGAATGAAAATATCTGTAAAACGACTTCCTGTTTTGGATGTTAATCTATACAAACGTACCCCTACAGGTTGCCTTTATCCAATACAACCATATCCCTATAAGAATTTCGCGTTTCCTTCAGGACCGTTTATCAACCTTGTGGCATTTTATCACCAGACCCAGATAAAATCGAACGGAAAGGATAAAATCATATATCCGGCAGGCAGTGCGGCCCTGGTGTGCCGCCTGGATGAAGACAGACCCGAATCATTTTTAGTAGGTACGCCAACCGTTCCCACGGCCCCTGAATACGCTATCAGGGCTAGCGATTATTTTGTAGCGTTTTTTTGGATCAGCATCGGCTTCTGCCTATTTCCCATTCCTCCATCTGAAATTATCGACGACTATATCCCTTTAAAATATATTTTTCCGGAAAAGGCGGAACGCTTTACCACCCAGATGATAGCAGCCGAATCCTTTGATCACCGTGTGGCGATATTTGAACGATTCCTTTTAAAACTCGCGATGGGTTCACGAGAGATTCCCAAACTGCATAATACACTGATTAGAAAGATATGCAGGGCATCAACGATCTCTTTTGACTCTGAAAATCAGAAGGTATGTTGTGATATGTTTTCAGACAGGCATGCCCGAAGGCTTGTCCAAAAATATACGGGGATATCTCCTAGATTGCTCATACGCATCCTTCGATACCAGAAAACCTTGGCTTCCATTGATGCCTTCCCCAATCAGTCCATGGCCTGTCTCGCCGCAAGTCAGGGGTATTTTGACCAGCCTCACTTCATAAGAGAATTTAAACATTTCCAAGGCGTAACCCCCAAAGAATTCGTTCATCAATGTAACAAAGGGGAAGATTTTACTGCTAATCCAAAAAAAAGTTAATCTTGTCTAAAGACCTTGGTGAGTTTCAAAACCATACATTTTTGACAGATAAGAATACGTAGGCAATAAAAGATTTAAAACCTGATGAAATAGACCAGCCAAGGGTATGACTTAACGGCATGCCGGAGGCGATGAAAATGAAAGCATCAAAAACAGCAATGACATTAGAAAATGATATGGTGAGAAAGATAGATATGATTCTAAAATCCAATTTATTTCCAAACCGAAACAAGGCCATCCAAGAGGCTGTAGCAGAGAAATTAAAACGCGTCGAAAAAAGTCGTTTTGCTCAAAAATGTGCAAAACTTGACCCTGAATTTGAGCATCTTTAGCTGATGAAGGTTTTATATCTGAGCTAGAAGAATGGCCGGAATCATAGGGACTCTCAGAGGCATAACCTCTTGATTCTTGAATATATAACGCTCGTAAAAAGCAACCGATTGATTTTTACCAGCCTTCCCTTTCACGATGGCTCTGTTGTTTTTTTTTAATGATAATACCCATATCCTTATACATCAAAGTGAGTTGACATCGTACTGCAATCATTTCATAATGGCATAAACTTTTTGTTTTATCTGGAACTTTTATGAAGACATTGACCATTAGAAATGTCCCGGATGATCTATATAAAACCATATCACGCATCGCACAACAAAATCGCCGAAGCATACAGCAGCAGGTTCTTGTTATTCTGGATAAGGCTCGTGTCTACGACAATGAAACCCCGATCGATAAGGCAATGGCCATTCGTCAAGCGCTGATGGGTCGAGACTTGGGCAACACTTTAGAGGAAATCCATGCGGAGCGTAATCAGTGATAGTCATTGTCCTTGATTCATCCGCAATTATCCGTTTATACGTACCGGATGGTCCGCTACCCGAGGGTCTCTCCGATTGCATTGTGTCTGCTCAAAGGGGGGATGCAGATGTACTTGTTCCTGAGTTAGCTTTAGCGGAGGTCGCCCAGGTAATATGGAAAAAGGAACAAATGGGATATATTAATAGTGCTGAAGCGAATGAAATCATATCTGCCATGCTGGAACTTCCTATTGAAGTCGTAGGCCATTTTGATTTAATCTTGGAATCCTTAACCATTGCTCGGCAACACAAGCTAACGATTTATGATTCGATCTTTTTGGCATTGGCTAGAAAAAAGAAGGCCACATTGATTACGGCTAATCTACAACTGAAAAAAGTTTTCCAAGGTATTATTTCTATGCCGCAGTAGATTTGTTTATATATCTGGATAATTTGTCCTATCAAGTAAAATTATCCCCTTTGAAAGATGGGCTTCACGTGGGGCCCAAATTGAAAACAGGGAACCGGTATTATTTCAAACTCTGCATTTGAGCGATATTTCCAAGAGGAATTTGAAGATGAATTGAAAATATACGAAAAGCGAGCCGAGATCAGAAATAAAAAGAAGGGTGATAAAAAAGTAATAAAGTTTCGACATGAAAAAAATAGGCCATATTAATTTCATATGACCTACACTTAGCTTAATTGATCTAAAAATGGTGCCGAAGGCGGGACTTGAACCCGCACGGGTCTCCCCACTACCCCCTCAAGATAGCGTGTCTACCAAATTCCACCACTTCGGCACGGTTTGAAAGGTTACTGTCCCTGTTGGTCCCCAGCTGGAGCTGGAGCCGGGGTTTGAGCTTCCTGGGTCACCGGCGCCTGAGGTTGTGAGACCCCTTCCATAATAGAAGAGGTTGCTCCTCTTCCGTAAAGGAATGCCAATGTCAGGGATGTAAGAAGAAAAATAACAGCGGCCGCCACAGTGATCTTACTTAAAAATGTTGCCGCGCCGGAGCTTCCGAAAACCGTCTGGCTGGAACCTCCAAATGCCGCCCCCATATCCGCCCCTTTACCGGTCTGAAGCAAGACAATCAATATTAAGGCGATACACACGACAATATGCAAAAGGACGATAATAAAATGCACTTTAGTCTCCTTTATTACCTCTCCCTTATCCGGATCATATCTGAAATATAAGCATTAAATGCTTTATTGGCCAAGGGAAGTATCGTAAATAAAAAAATCAAGCGTAAACGTCATTTGATGACGCCGCACTCAAGACCGGTATTCATAACATACTTATTTTTAAAAAAAAAGCTGAAATAGTAATTATTTTCCGGCTTTTTTTCTCAAAACCGGATTATCGGGATAAATTGCTCAGGCCGGAGGCTGGCTCCTCCCACCAGGGCTCCATCAATATCCGGCATGGACATTAATTCACCTGCATTATCCGGTTTTACGCTGCCGCCGTATAAGATCCGGAGGTGATCGGCTGTATCTTTTCCAAAATGCCCCTCCACCCAATGACGGATATATTGATGGACGTCCTGGGCCTGCTCGGGGGTCGCCGTCTTGCCCGTGCCGATTGCCCAGACGGGCTCATACGCCAGGATCGTGGTGCGGGGTATTATGGATTCGACAAGAAAATGGGCCAGGGATCCATTCAATTGATCTTGAATGACATCAAAGGTTTGATGACCCTCTCTTTCTTCAAGGGTTTCCCCGATACAGACAATGGGGATGAGCCCTTGTTCCAAGGCGGCTTTGACCTTTTTATTAACCATCTCATTGGTCTCCTGAAATAGGCTCCTCCGTTCGGAATGGCCTAAAATCACGTGCGTGCATCCTGCTTCCACCAGCATGAGACCGGATATTTCGCCCGTAAAGGCACCCTTTGATTCCCAGTGCATATTCTGGGCGCCAAGGGCTATTCGGGCATCCCCAATAGTTTCTTTTACAACGGAAAGGCTGGTATAGGGAGGTGTCACCAGCACATCCACATTGGTTAACTCCTGAATGGCCTCGGCAATGGACTTGATGAGGCTGACCGAATCCGTGAGGGTAAGATTCATTTTCCAGTTACCCGCGATGAGAGGGGTTCGAACAATCATAATGTACTCTCCTATATCTCATTCGTGTTCATACAGAAACAACCCGAATTCCCATCCCCTCAACGGAAGGGGCTTTGATACGGGATTGGGGATGAAAGGACTGTGAACACGGAGCCATCCGGGTCTTACCCCCCGCAAAGGGAAGGATTACCCCGAATGGGCACCAATTCATGAGTATCTGATCTGAATATCCCTTCTTTTAACTCTCCGCCATATATGCTGCCAAATCAACCATGCGATTGGCATACCCGAACTCATTATCGTACCAAGACAGGACCTTGATCATATCGTCAATAACCATGGTGGAAGGGGCATCCACGATAGATGAATAAGTCGAACCATTAAAATCAATGGATACGAGAGGGGCATCGCTATAAGCCAAAAAGCCTTTGAGATAGCTCTCGGAGGCCTCCTTCATGGCGCCGTTGATTTCATCAATGGAAGCTTTGCGACTGAGCTGCGCGACAAAATCCACGACCGAGACATTGGGTGACGGGACCCTTATGGCCATACCGTTTAATTTACCTTCCAATTGAGGGAGCACCAATGACACAGCCTTGGCCGCCCCGGTGGTGGTGGGGATCAGTGATAATCCCGCCGCCCTTGCCCGCCTGAGATCCTTATGTGGGAAATCGAGCAGCCTTTGGTCACCGGTATAGGCATGGGTAGTGGTCATCAGTCCTTTTTCAATCCCAAAATGATCCAGCAGGACCTTACACACCGGTGCCAGACAATTGGTGGTACAAGAGGCATTCGAAACCACATGATGTTTTTGCGGATTATATTCCTGGTGATTAATACCCATCACAATCGTAATATCCGGACTCTTTGCGGGTGCCGATATAATCACCTTTCTGGCGCCTGATTCCAAATGAAAGGCGGCCTTTTCCCTTTCGCGGAAAAGACCGGTGCATTCCATGATATATTCCGCGCCCACGTCGTTCCAGGGGATCTTCGCGGGATCTTTTTCCATGAAGATGCGAATCTCTTTCCCGTCTACCATTAATGAATTTTCCGTGCTGGACACCGGGAGATCCAGAATGCCCTGTGTTGAATCGTATTTGAGAAGATGGGCCAGTGTGAAGGGATCCGTCAAATCATTAATGGCGACGCAATCAATCTCTTTATGGGTGAGAGCCGCCCGAAAAACCATCCTGCCGATCCGACCAAAACCATTGATGCCAACCTTAATAGTCATATAACACCTCCTGTGCAAAACATTGATGAAAACCTATGTATTTTCAATCTATAAAGCCTTGCCTGATTTGCAGAGGCTAAGCCTGCAAATAGGGCGCAACACGCGAGGCATAAGGCTCAAAGGTTTCAAACCCATTCTTGGAATCCTTCTCGGCCCTGCACCTTGCACCGTGCGCCCTGAGCTTTTTTTTTAGTCAAAAAAAATGGGCATAACCCCGGTACCTAATCTTTTGAGCCGTGCGAATGATCCCTCATTCACTTGCCGATTGGCTTTTCAAATTCCAAAGCCATGAGCAAAGCGTCTTCCTGTGTTTCAACGTAATATTTGGGTCTGCGACCGATTTCGTAAAAACCGAATTTGGAATAGAGGTTTTTTGCGGCGTGATTGGACGGCCTCACCTCCAACCAGACATACTTTATCCCTTGAGAAAGACTTATTTCAAACATCTTTTTTAGAAGCGTTGTTGCGTGACCCTCTCTTCTTTTAAGCGGGTGAACCGCTATATTCACAAGCTGGATTTCATCATCGATCATCCAAAAACAGATATAACCGAAAAGCACATTGTCAATGATTAAAGCCCAAAGATGGGAGATATTTTTTTTGACCTCCGCCTCAAAGGCAATTACGCTCCAAGGGGATGGGAAAGAGAGTCTTTCAATTTCAAGTATCCGCGCTTGATAGGCAAGAAGATTTTCAACGGTAATCTTTTCAAGCCGGTTCACGGGATTATTCCAACAATTTTCCCGCAAGGGAGATGCTCATTCGCCCTGCTTCCTGTGCTTTTTCCGCGAGTTCGGCCAGTCCCATACCAGATCGATTCTGCGCAATGGCGATAACCATGGGCAGATTCACACCGGTTAAAACCTCGACCCTGTCTTCCTTTAAAAATGAAAGGCTGATATTTGAAGGCGTTCCCCCGAACATGTCCGTGAGAATGATGACTCCTTCCCCCTTGTTCAGGTTGGAGAGCTTCTTCTCAATCACCTTCATAATCTCTTCACTGTCCAAGGTCTGGGTGATCGACACGGATTCAGCGGCCTCCATACGCCCAACGATAAATTCCGCGGCGTTTAATAGTTCCTTTCCCAGATCGCAATGAGTTACTATGAGTAAACCGATCATAATAAAAACCTGACTATATGGTTGGTATTGATTGGATTGCCGGATTTCAAAAAATTTAATTTTCTAGTCGGGGTCGAATCCTTCGTCATTCTGAATGATTGTCTGATAAAGATCCTTTCGAGTCGGGGCATTCATTAACAATTTTCGAAATGAACTGTTTTTTAAAATTTTTGCGATTCTGGCCAAAACCTTGAGATGGATATTAGCGGAATTCTCAGGGGCTACCAACAGGAAAAAAAGATGGACCGGTTGTCCATCCATGGACTCAAAATCCAGTCCTTTCCGGCTCCTCCCAAAAGAGATAATCGGCTGCGTGATCCCATGATATTTGCCATGAGGTATGGCGACACCATCGCCGATACCCGTACTCCCCAGCCGCTCCCTGTCCAGGAGAACCCGGACTAGTGAATCTTTATCTATGGAAGGCCTGTTGGCGATAACGGCTTCGGACAGCTCCTCCAATGCCTTTACCTTATCTCGTGCCTTCAAATCAGGTATGATATTATCTTCACCTAACAAATCAGCTAACTTCATAATTTTGATTCCTAAAAATGCTCTATGGCGTAATGAGTATCAACAACAAGTATTTATCAGTGTTCAGCCCCGAATACCCACTACCCTTCCGTGAGGAGTTGGGCTCTGCATGCATGGATGATATCCCTTTCTCTTATAGCCCCACCTCAACCCTCCTCCATCAAGGGGGGAGGGAATCAAGGCCCTTTATGGACAGGCGCTAATTCGATGGCTCGATAAGGCCGAGATTACCATCTTTACGTTTGTAGATAACATTTATCTCCATGGAGCTTGAATTCCGAAAAACCATAAAATCTTGTTGCGACATGTTCAATTGCATGGCGGCCTCTTCGGCATCCATGGGTTTCGCAACCATCTTTTCCACTTCGATGCCGGGTTCTTCAAGGCTCGGTTCGGCACCTTCCTCTCCCACATCAGGTCCTACCGCTCCTTTAAGGCTTTCGGGCCTTCTCTGTCTAACCTTCGAACGATACTTTTTGACCTGCTTTTCTATCTTATCCATCACCTGATCAATGGATGAGTACATATCCTCCGTGACTTCAACTCCCTTGATCATGGTTCCATCCAGACTCAAGGTAACATCCGCCATGTGCCTGAATTTTTCAACCTCCAGCACAATATGTGCTTCTATGGGAAAATCAAGATATTTTTTGATTTTTGATACCTTATCCGTTGCATAGGTTCGTAAACTTTCAGTCGGCTCCATGTGCCTGAACGTAACGGTAATATCCATGTATAAACCTCCTCGAAGAATAAAATTTCCTCAATTCATTTTTGATCAATCATTTCATCAATAAGGGACCCTTCGTTTTCTCGAAGGCAATATCCCCATCGTTTCTCTGTATTTGGCCACTGTCCGACGCGCCACATCGATATTATAATCCCTCAACATATCCGCAACTTCCTGATCGCTATAGGGTTTGGCCTTATCTTCCGATTTAATAATGTTTCGAATATGTTCTTTAACGCTTTCCGAGGCCACCGAATCACCGTCCATGCTATTGATGGCGCTATTAAAAAAATATTTCAATTCAAAAACACCTTGAGGTGTGTGGACGTATTTATTGGTGGTCACCCGGCTGATGGTGGACTCATGCATCTGGATACTCTCGGCCACATCCCTCAAAACCAGAGGTTTAAGATAGGCGACGCCTTTGTCGAAAAAGGTTCTTTGGAAATGAACAATACTTTCAGTCACCTTATAGATTGTTCTCTGTCTTTGGTGAATGCTTTTGATCAACCAAGCCGCGGACTTTAATTTCTCTTGGATATATTGCTTGGTGCCGTCCGTCAGGAGTTCCTTATTGGATAATATCTCTCTGTAATAGTTGTTGATCCTGAGCTTGGGCATTCCGTCTTCATTCAATACGATCTCGTAATCATCCCCGACCTTAATGACATAGATATCGGGGCTGATATAAATCGTGTCGTCATCATGATACAATCGACCGGGTTTAGGTTCAAAACCGGTTATAATGGAAACAGCAGCCAAGATGTCTTTGATGGTGACGCCCAAATCCTTGGCGATGCGGTCATAGCGTTTATTCTCAAGGTTATCCATGTGATCCAGTATAATCTTTTCCACAATACTGTTCCCCAGGCCTTGAAATCGGGCTTGGATTAAAAGACACTCCTGAGTATCTCTGGCCGCCACGCCAACGGGATCAAATTGTTGGATGGCCTTAAGTGTTTCCTCAACATCTTCCGGAGCATAACCGGTTGCTTGAGCTATTTCCTCCACGGAGATCTTCAGGTAACCGTCTTCATCCAGATTGCCGATGATCTGTGTCCCAATCTCCCGTTGAGCCTCGGCAAATCGTCCCATGTTGAGCTGCCATAAAAGATGGGAATATATACTGGTTTCACTGGATGTCATATTTTCAAAGGTCGGCAGCTCTTTTGCGTCGTAAGGGGCATCGGCCCAGCCGGTATTGTATTCAGAAAGATAGGCTTCCCAGTCCATATCCTCCGTAACCTGACCATCAATAGCTACTTCCGGGAGAGGCTGCTCTTCAGTGATATCTTTCTTCTCTTCATAATTGTCTTTGTCATCGTCTGCATCATCGGGGCTCTGATCATCCAATAATGGGTTGGCTTCCATTTCTTGATTGATGGTATCAAGAAGTTCAAGCCTGGATAATTGAAGGAGTTTAATGGCCTGTTGCAATTGAGGTGTCATGATCAACTGCTGAGACAGGCTAAGGGATTGTCGTAATTGCAAAGCCATGGTTACTGTCCTGAAATCTCCATAAATATTTTCATGATGACCGCGGTTTACATCCTAAAATCATCGCCTAAATACACTTGTCGAGCAATTTCACTATGAACAATTGTTTCAGGCGCTCCGAACTCAATGATACGTCCTTGGCTGATAATATAGGCGATGTCACACACCTCCAATGTTTCTCTTACATTGTGATCCGATATAATAACACCCAAACCCCGCTCTTTCAATTCTTTAATGATCTGTTTTATATCATTCAAGGCAAGTGGGTCGATCCCTGCAAACGGCTCATCCAATAACATAAACCGTGGATTTGTGCAAAGGGCACGGGTAATCTCTAATCGCCTCCGTTCACCACCGGAAAGGGATAACGCCTTTTGTTTGGCCAAGTGATCTATTTTAAGGTCGGACAGTAGGGTCTGGGTCCTTTCCTTGATTTGATAATAAGGCATGCGAAACCCTTCCATGATGGCCAGGAGATTTTCCTCAACCGTCAATTTACCGAATATGGACGGCTCTTGGGGCAAATAGGTCACACCCCTTCTGGCCCTCAGATACATGGGATCTTCGGTCACGTCTTGATCATCAAGAAAGACCCTGCCCTCATCTGGCTGGGTAAGGCCGATAATCATGTAAAAAGTGGTTGTCTTTCCGGCGCCGTTCGGGCCCAAAAGACCCACGATCTCCTTTCGGTGAAGGGCCATGCTGATACCGGCCACAACCCTTTTCCCGTTATAGGACTTGATAAGGTCCTTTGCTTCGAGTATCTCCATGTTATGGGCCAACGGTACCGCCCTTTTCATCTTGGGCGGACAAGGCATCACCAAGCCCGCTGGATTCAGGACCTCCCACGGTAACATGGTCCTCCTTCAGGGAAATGGTAATCACAGGTCCTTCCAGAATCTCAGCACCGCGTTTCAGCGTCGCATTGCCCGAAAGCACCACTTTTTCATCTTTTTGATAATAGACAACCTTTTCCGCCGTTGCCTGTCCATCCGTCAGAAGAATGATCACATTATCGGTTGCGATAATTCTATCGATATTCGGTTCACGCTTTTTTGAATCCTGAGGATTTAAATCCTTTTGATAATAAAAGTAAACCAGCATCTTTTGACACTGCATGGTTGAGGTCTCAAGTCGTGCATCCACATCCCCGGTGAAAGTGATGATATGCTGCTTGTTATCAATCTCCAACCTGTTCGACCCGATCACAACAGCATCGGATGATCCCTCGTTAAAAACCGCTCTTGCGCGGTCCTGCGCCGCAACGGTGTGAAAAGAAAAAAATAACAGCCCAAATATCAAGCACCTACACCATCGCTGAATAGAATGATGATTCATAAGGACACGGATTCCCTGTGAATAAATGTGGTTACCTCCGAAAGGATGGAGAAGATCTCGGTCTCCATATTAAAGAAAAAACCCTTTCCATTGATTGAAAAAAAGGGCCCGATAATCTTCACCGGCTCATCGGTCTTTAGGTATCTCTCCTTTTGATGAATGACCATGTGATCCGTTAATATCTGATATCCGTCGATGGTTCTTCCCTGCAGCGCGCCCCACAGGTTAATCTCTTGGGTCCTGCTGTTATATTCCCCACCTTCTCCTTCCAGTTCCATCGACGATCCATTTTCCGGTTCCAATCTTATTTGGAAATTTTTGAACATCATGTGTTGCATATCCGTCGAAGAGGTTACTTCTTCCGCATGAAGAATCCACTTTACACCGTTGTCGGGATTATTTTGAATATGATGGATATTCGTCCCCTTCAGGCCATCTCTTGAATCTTGCTCTTGTATGAACGACGGGCTCGTATCCGAGTGCCTATCCTTGGTCAAATAAAAGCCGATACTCAAGATCAACAGTATGATAACAGCCAGGGGGCTGTATCTGATCAAAGGCCGATTCATAATGCAATAATTATACCAGGCTATGTTCCAATATGTAAAGCTTTTCCTTTTTCAATAAATGGAGATATGAGTTCATCCCATAATCCTTTTGCCTTGAGGATCATTTCACAAATTTCTCGAACAGCACCATTTCCCCCCTTGCTTTTCGTGATAAAATGGGCCGTGTCACGCACCTCTTGGGCAGCATCCGAAACCGCGATGGAAAGACCCACATGTTGAAACATGGGGATATCCGGCAGATCATCTCCCATGCATGCTACTTCTTGCCTTTTCAATCTCTTTTCCCGGATCAGATCAGCGCATAAAGATCCTTTATCATAGATCCCTTGATATATTGTCTGTATCCCCAAATCCGTCGCGCGTCGTTCAACGGCCTTGGACGACCGGCCGGATATAATCGCTACTTCGATACCGCCCTTGATCAGCCATTTAAGACCTTGTCCATCCCTGACATGAAATGTTTTTATCTCCTCACCCTGTTCATTGATAACGATATGTCCATCCGTCATCACTCCATCAATATCCAAAATGAGCAGTTTGATCTGTTCAGCCCTCTCCTTAATCATTACCACTCCAATTTTATTTTGATCGTTAAACCCGTCATAAGGTCTTGTTTGAATCAAAGGGCGTGATTCACAAGGGCATGGATCTCTTTCAAGAGCGCCAAGAGGGGTCTAATCTGGTTTAAGGGGAGAGAGTTTGGGCCGTCACAGAGGGCGGAGTCGGGAGTCGGGTGAACCTCAATAAAGACACCGTTCGCACCAGCGGAGACCGCTGCTCGGGCCAGGTATTCCACGAACTCCCTCTGGCCGCCTGAACTGGCGCCTGTTCCTCCGGGTAATTGAACGCTATGGGTCGCATCGAATATCACTGGATATCCGAAACCCTTCATAATGGGGATGGCTCGCATATCCACAACCAGATTATGATAACCAAAAAAGGTTCCTCGTTCTGTCACCAAGATGTCATGATTCCCCACCGAGCTTATTTTTCGAATCGCCGGTGCAATCTCAAATGGAGATAAAAACTGGCCTTTTTTGATATTCACGGGAAGACCGGTTCGGGCCGCGGCAAGAAGAAGATCCGTCTGCCGGCACAAAAAAGCCGGTATTTGGATAACATCCAGGACATGGGCGGCTTTCCCGACCTCCTCGATCCCATGGACATCAGACAGGACGGGGAGTCCTGTTTCCTTCTTCACCTTCCGGATCACATCCAAGCCTTCTTCTATGCCTGGTCCCCGGAATGAATCCAATGAAGTCCTGTTGGCCTTATCATAAGAAGTCTTAAAAATAATGGGCAGTTCCATGGCGACGCTGGTCTCTTTTAAATATTCTGCGACTTGCAGGGTTAATGCCTCATTTTCAATGACGCATGGACCGGCTATCGCGAAAAAAGGCCCTTTTTCTTGTATGGTCAGATCCCCTATTTGAATCGGGTTAAACATCACTCATCCCCTCATGAAAAATCATTCCCGCGCCGTCAAAACAAATTCCATATATAAAGACCCTTTAATGATTATAGAAAGGTCGATCAAAAGTCAAGGAAAGTAAAAGTGGCCGTATTTTAAAAGTTTCCCTTGTCAATTGTCCGTGTAATCCCTATTATTCAAGTATTTTTTCTCCGGAGGTCAAAAAGTGCCTAAGAAAAAAACAACCAAGACCATTGCAGAGATAAACAAAAAGATCAAACAAGGAAAAGTGGTTGTGGTGACCGCTGATGAAATGACGGATATCGTCAAACGCAAGGGAACCGCAAAAGCGGCCAGGGAGGTGGATGTGGTGACCACGGGGACATTTGCACCCATGTGCTCTTCAGGGGCCTTTATTAATTTTGGGCACGCCAAACCCACGATCAAGGGGTCCAAAATTTGGCTCAATAATGTATCGGCCTATGGCGGGCTGGCTGCCGTGGATACCTATATCGGCGCCACCGAACCTGCGGAAGATGATCCCCTGAACAGAGTCCACCCGGGACAGTTTAAATATGGTGGCGGGCATGTGATCCACGATCTTGTGGCGGGAAAGAAGGTGGAACTGAAAGTAACGGCCTATGGAACGGATTGTTACCCGAATAAAGAGTATGAAAAAAAGATCACCCTGAACGACCTCCCGTATGCGGTATTGCTGAACCCCAGAAACGCTTATCAAAATTACAATTGTGCGGTGAATTTGACCTCAAAGACCATTTACACCTATATGGGTGTTCTGAAACCCCGGGCGGGAAATGTCAATTATTCAACCTCCGGGACACTGAGTCCCTTATTTAACGATCCATACTATCTCACACTGGGAATAGGTACAAGGATCTTTCTGGGCGGTGCTCAAGGATATATCGTGGGCCCCGGGAGTCAGCATAATCCTGAGGTTGAAAGGGGCCCAAACGGGGTACCCCTTCGACCGGCCGGAACCCTCATGGTTATGGGTAATCTAAAGGAAATGCACCCGAAATGGTTGGTTGGCGTGAGCATGTTGGGATATGGTTGTTCCCTCGCCGTGGGATTGGGTATTCCCATTCCGATCCTTAATGAAGACATGGCCCGTTATACCGGCGTTTCAGATGATGAAATATTCACCCAGATCATCGACTATGGAGAAGACTACCCGAAAGGAGAATCCAAGAGTCTGGGACAAGTAAGCTATGCTGCGTTAAAAAGCGGCTCCATCAAATTTAATGGCCAGGATATCCAGAGCGTTCCAGTCTCCTCCTATGTAAGGGCCTTGGAGGTGGCCCGGATATTAAAGGATTGGATTGAGCAAGGGAGCTTTTTACTGACAGAACCCAGCGTGATGATTCCGACAGTCAACAGCTTGAAATAGAATCGTTTTCTGGTTAAAGAGAGGAACCTTGTGGCCATAACGGCCTTGATTGATTGAATGGATGAGCAATCTTTATTTCTATCTATCCATGTGACAGCTCGGCTTATTCAGAAACGGGTTGAATAAGACCTTGACAACGGTCTTGGATCAATTATATTATTGATAATCATTCTCAACAAGCATCCTTGGGAGATCAAAAATGCTGTCCAATATTATCGTTATTTTCATCGTCATTATGGCTATTCTTTATATAGCTAGACGTTTGCATAAAAGTATTACACAAAAAACAGTGGGTTGCCATTGCGATTTAAAAGGTGTGTGCGACAAATGCATGGAGACTGGTAAATGGAAAGATTGAAAATCTCGCAAAAAGGCATCTTCCCGGCTGCCTGTACATGTCCGCGCGCGCGGGTGGGCAGGAATGACAAAAGAGGTATTTTCCAACTTTTTACAAAACCATCAAAGATTGCAATGTATATTTGATCATTTTTTGGGTGAGTAAATTGAATATATGAAAAAAGTCATCAGAATGCGAGAGATGTCGGATAATCAAAAAGGCATCATTATGAAGATCACCACGAATGGTGAGATGAGCAGAAGAATGCGGGAAATGGGATTGGTCCATGGAACGTCCATACTGATCATGGGACGTGCCCCTTTAAAAGATCCTGTAGCCGTAAAAATAAACGATTATACCTTAACCCTGAGAAACAATGAAGCCGACCACATCATGGTGGAAGTGGATGCGTAAAACGGACAAGGGCATTGAAACGCACCATTACCATAGCACTCTCGGGGAACCCCAATTCAGGCAAAACCACCCTTTTTAACGCCATCACCGGCGCCAGGCAACATATAGCCAATTACCCCGGTGTAACGGTAGAAAAAAAATCCGGCAAGATCATCCACAAAGGCCATGAAATCCTGGTGGTCGACCTCCCTGGTACCTACAGCCTCACGGCCTATTCTTTAGAAGAGATCGTCACCAGAGATTTTCTCATCAATGAAAGGCCGGATGTAGTAGTGGACATCGTTGATGCCTCCAACCTGGACCGAAATCTGTATCTGGCTGTTCAATTCAGAGAACTGGGAGTTCCCCTAATCATAGCCTTGAACATGATGGATATGGCTGAAAGAAGGGGGATAAAAGTCGACCACCGGATATTATCCCAGCTCTTTAAAGTACCTGTAATCCCGATGGTGGCCCGAAGCAACAAAGGTGTTCACGAGCTTTTGGATGCCATTATTGAAACATCCGCCGAAGACCGAACATGGAATGCCGAGATCATCTCTTATGGAAGTGATATTGACCATGGCATCTCGGAGATTGAAGAGATTATTCGAGGCGCAAGGGATTTCGATCCCAGGTACCCTTCAAAATGGTTGGCCCTCAAATGTCTTGAAGGGGACGACCAAATCTTGAAATTCATACAAGGCAAACCTGAAATACAGCCAAAGATCGAGCCCATCTGTCATAAGATCTCGAAACACATTCAAAGTACCCTTGAAGAAGAGCCCGAGGCCATTATCGCGGACCATCGTTATGGATACATCGCGGGTATCACCAAAAAGGCCGTTCGCAGAAAGATCGAATCCCGCCTGAACTTTTCAGATCAACTGGACAAAATCTTAACCAACCGTATCCTGGGACCGACCATTATGATGTTGATCCTATATGGGATTTACGTATTTACGTTCTGGGGGAGTGAAGCCCCGGTGGAATGGTTTGGTTGTTTTTTTACATGGATGAAAGAGAACGTATCATCCATGATTCCGGAAGGAAATCTTCAATCATTGATCGTTTCCGGTATCATTGACGGGGTCGGGGGGGTATTTGGTTTTATTCCGGTGATCATGTTTATGTTTTTTGCCATTGCCATCTTGGAGGATTCGGGCTACATGGCGCGCATGGCCTATATGCTGGACCGGGTTCTTCGATGGTTCGGGCTCCATGGGAATTCCGTGATTGCACTCCTCGTCAGCGGGGGGATCTCAGGAGGTTGCGCGGTTCCGGGCGTGATGGCCACACGAACGTTGAGAGACCCCAAGGAACGGATCGCCACCTTGCTGGTGGTGCCATTCATGAACTGCGGTGCCAAGTTACCGGTCTTCCTGATGCTGATCGCGGCCTTTTTTTCCGAAAATGAAGCGCGCATGATGTTTCTATTCACGATGATATCATGGGTATTAGCCCTTTTTGCCGCCAAATTGCTCCGGGCTACGGTGTTGCGAGGCCCAAAGACGCCCTTTGTCATGGAGCTGCCGCCTTATCGAGCCCCCACCATCAAAGGGATATGCATTCATACCTGGGAGAGAACCTGGCAATACATGAAAAAGGCTGGCACGGTGATATTGGGCATATCGATCATCCTATGGGCCATGATGACCTTCCCGCGTTTGAATGAACAGCAGGCTCGTTTTTATGAGGATCAACGGCTAAATACCCAGAAAACATTTCTGTCTCTGTCGAACGTCAATGGTATCATTCCGGATCTTCCAACCCTGAATAGATTCGACGAACTCTATGACCTATACCGACAGTCTATAAAAGATTATGGCCCCGTACCTGAAACACTCATGAAAAACCCCTTATACCCTGTGTTCAACACCTTGTTTCCAGATCAAGACGTAGGACGGACCCACGATGGGGTGAAGAAAGATCTCGCCACGGTCACCGACCTCTATCTTGAATACAGAAATACGATGAATCTCATATCGGCCCAGGAACAACAGGCGGCTTTAAAAGCTACCATCGCCGGATGGATCGGCCAGACACTCGAAGGTATTACAAGGACCATCGGCTTTGATTACAGGACGAATATCGCTCTGGTCGGTGGATTTGCGGCCAAGGAAATCATTTTATCAACCCTTGGCACGGCTTATTCGTTGGGTGAAGTGGCACCCGAAGAGAGCGGTACCCTTTCCAGCAGGCTTGCACGCGATCCGGATTGGAATCCGCTGAAGGCCTTTGTCCTGATCCTATTCACCATGCTCTATGTGCCCTGCTTTGTTACGGTCATCAGCATCAAAAAAGAAAGCTCTTGGCGGTGGGCACTGTTTTCAATGGGTTTTAATCTGATCCTGGCCTACCTTGTTTCCTTCATCATCTACCAAACGGGTAAAACATTGGGTATAGGAATATAGGCTTCTGGTGATACCGTTGGGGATTTTTCTTATCGTTGCGGTCTTTCCTGAAAAATGCTATAAATACAAGATTACCCGCCTGAATGACTTTTTAAGAAATGGTGGCATAAACATTTTTACATATATATATGCATAGGTCTTAAAAAAATAAGGAGATCAGTGAACATGGATAGAATTCCCATTACAAGGGAGGGTCTTGAGAATCTGAAGACCGAGTTGAAACAGATGGAATCGGTTGAAAGGCCTCAAAATATCAGGGCTATCGAGGAGGCCAGGGCCCATGGGGATATCAGTGAAAATGCCGAATACCATGCCGCGAAGGAAAGGCAATCCTTTATTGACGGAAAAATTTCAGAACTCAAGAGTGTTATCGGCAAATCAGAGGTCATTGAGATGGAAGACGGACCTGCGGACAGGGTCGTTTTCGGACGAACCGTGATCTTGTGTAACCTGGATACGGACGAAGAGATGCGGTATCAGCTCCTGGGACCTTATGAGTCTGAGCCCGAAAAAGGCCGGATATCGGTCCATTCCCCATTGGGACAAGTGCTTATCGGTAAGGAAGTGGGGGACGAGGTCAAGGTAAAGACCCCGGGTGGGATCCAAGAATATGAGATCCTGGACATTCTGTAATGATGATTCAAGGAGAAGTTGGCTTTGACGTTAAGGGTCTTCTTGCACGGGTTGGAAAGCAGTAATCAAGGCACCAAATCCATATTTTTTCGAGAAAGATTCCCGGACATGTTCATCCCGAGCTTTACAGGAAGCCTCTCCGAAAGAATGCGACAATTAGTGCCTACTCTTTCAGGACATTCCGGCATCCGGTTGGTAGGTTCCAGTTTCGGAGGCCTCATGGCCACCCTGTTTACCATGGAAGATGAAACCCGTGTGGATCGCTTAGTCCTTCTGGCGCCGGCCATTAACCTTCTATGGTTTACACCCCACCCGATAAAACCCATATCCATCCCCGTTTGGATATATCACGGCAGGAATGACGAGGTGATCCCCCTAAAGGCCGTTGAGTACATGGCGAAAAAATATTTCACGGATCTCTCCCTGAATCAGGTAGATGATGACCACTTTCTCCATAATACCTTCAAAACCATTGATTGGGATGTTTTATTGGGACCCGGTTCGCCTCTTCTGAACCCTGAACCCCAAACCCCGAACCAGGGGGGGCACTCTACTCCCCCATCTCCCAAAGAGTAAGCCCGGTCGCTTCATCAAAACCTCTTTCAAATGCAGGACCATCAAACACATCAAGGATCAGCTCGCAGGCGAATATGATGGTCCCGGAAGCCAGGTGACCCCCAAAGCAATTCCCTTTTTCATCCGCCAATGTGATATGCGCATGAACCATGGGCCGCCCATCCTTTATGGACACATTACCCGCAAGGTTGGTAATCTCTAAAGGCCTGTCAATGTCATTGTACTGGTATTCGCGGGTCTTTTGATTATAAAAGCCAACGCGGGCTTTTTGAACGGCCCCGATGGCCTTAATCCGGCCCAAACGGATACGGTTTTGTAGGCAAAATTCCGAAATCGCTTCCAATAAATCACTTCCATGCGCAAGTCTGCCCATGAAAAGGGCCTTCGACTCAACGGGTTTCATGAATGCCATCACGGTCTCCTTTCATTTAACGAAGTGAAGCTTCCCGCCGAAAGCGGTGGGGAATCAGGTGAAATTGCGCCATCGCTCATCTCATCACCTTGTCAATCCGCAGCCTTACACGAGGGCTGATCATCCTAGTGACCAGCTGCGGGGTATTCCGGCGAAAACAAAAAAGGCGCTCTTTGTTGATCAGAATGGCTATTCCATCTGAAAAATGGTCGGGACGACTGGATTTGAACCAGCAACTCCCGCCTCCCGGGTACGCTAACAAGTATATAACCTTATTATGTAGTATATTCTTTGTAACCATTTAGATCTTTTCAAAACCCCAACAAAGTTGGGATGGGGATGGAAGTGCTTGGAATGGCATCCCCACACCTAACCTCTCCCCCTTAAGCAGGAGAGGAATTTTTAGATACCCTACAAGTTTTCGATTTCCTTTTACGAAAAGGGGAAGAAGTCGTTTCCTTCCTTTATCCAAAGGGGGGACAGGGAAGATTTTAAGTATCGTTCAATATACGCCAAAATGTATTCTTCTTCAATGACCTTATAAAAACTCAAAACGAATAAGCACCCCGATATATCCCGCGTACAAAACCAGCAGCAAGGCCCCTTCCCATCTATCCAAGGAGCGTTTTTCCCCTGTAAACATGCTTAAAAAAAGCAGGAGGCTCGCCAGGATTACAACCCCGATATCAATATTGTTAGGCACCTTGAAAGGTAGAGGTTTGATGGTCGCGCTGATACCCAAAACAAAAAAGATATTAAAGATATTGGAGCCCACCACATTCCCCACGGCAATCTCCACATTCTTCCTGTAAGCGGCCACGGCCGATGTAGCCAGTTCAGGGAGCGATGTTCCCACAGCCACGATGGTTAACCCGATTAGACTCTCACTCATGCCAAATAGATTTGCGAGGTAAACGGCGCCGTCCACGATCCATTTTCCACCAAGAATTAGACCGACCAATCCCAGGAGGATCATCATGAGTGATGCCGGTAAAGTCTTTTTCCTAAGTCGCAAATGCTCTTCCGTCCCTTCGACTCTTTTTGCGATACCGAAGGTATAATAAAGGAAAATGATAAAAAAGGATAAAAAGATCAAACCGTCTGTGCGGGTTAGGGAAGAAAACCCGGTATGATCGAAAAATTGATCATTGGCCATAATACCCAGAACAACAGCCGCCAGAAGGCTAAACGGGATCTCCTTCCATACCGTGCCTCTTGTTACGGATAATGGATAAATGATGGAAGAGATACCCAATATCAAAAGAATATTGGCGATATTGCTTCCCAGGATATTCCCGATGGCGATATCCGTCTTTCCCTGGATACTGGCGAAGAGGTTTACCAGCAGCTCGGGGGTTGATGTCCCAAAGGCCACAATCGTCAATCCAATCACCAGATCCGAGACGCTTAGACGCCGGGCGATGGAAGAAGCTCCATCCACCAGATAATCGGCGCCCTTGATCAGGATTACGAAGCCGATAATGAAAAGGATGATATATAACACCTGGAAAGTCCTCACATGATTGTGATGATTACATCAGGCAGAATTCTTTCAAAAGTAGCACGATGACAAAGCTCAGTGCCGGGTGTCTCCACGGCAGCCGCCCCTGCCGCGCACGCAAACCGAACACATTCCTGTAGGTCTTTTTCCCGGGAATAGGCGAGGACAAATCCAGCCACGGTCGAATCGCCCGCCCCTACCGTGCTTTCGATCTTTACCGGCGGGGCAATCGCTTTGATCTTTTGTTCAGGGGTTGATAAGATAAGGCCATCCTTACCCCTGGAGGCCAAAACAAATTCCACCCCTTTTTGGTGAACCTCTTCACAGGCCTTTAGGATATCAGGTTCGGTTTTCAGCTCCCGTCCCACCAACCGGGACAGTTCATGGATATTGGGTTTGATACCCGTCGGTTGATAAGCGATGGATTCTTTAAGGGCCTCACCATCCGAGTCTAAAAAAACAAAAGCCCCCTTCTTTTTCCCCGCCAGGACGAGCTGTCCATATAGGTTCGGGCTGACCCCTCGAGGAAGGCTCCCGCTCATAATCAGAAAATCCATACCTTGAACAGCCAGAACGTTTTGATAGAACTGACCGATCTCCGTGGCATTGATCTCCGGACCGGACGCACTGATCACAAACTGCCGCCCCGTCTTTTTTTCTTTGAGGATAATATTGGTCCGTGTCTCTTGGGAAATCCTTGTAAAATTCGTCATGACCCCGGCGTTGATCAGCATACCCTCCAGGTGTAAGCCATCATAACCCCCCACCAGTCCCAACGCCACGCTTTGGCCCCCCAGCTCACGGATGACCCGGGAAACGTCAATGCCCTTGCCGGCCGCATAATAGGTTTCATTAACGATGCGGGTGGTGTCGTCCTCATTAAGCTCTTCAACCAACATAGCCCGGTCCAGGGCCGGATTGAGTGTGACGGTGTAGATCATTCTTATTCCCTCGTTTAATCTTTTTTTGTAACAGTTTAACAATCTCGTAAAAAGTCGTCACCCCGGTCCCGTATCCAGTACGGGATAGACTGCAGTCGGGGTCCAGATCCCATGTAACTATTTGAAAAGACTGGATTCCGGTCTTCACCTGTCTGCGTGCGGACACGTACAGGCAGGCCGGAATGACAAAAATAGGTGTTTTTCGACTTTTTGCGAGACCATCCAGTTTAGCCTTTTGAAAATGATGAGATACAAGGCTTGGATTCCGCGATCAAGCTTGCCCCGCACTTGATGAGGGGTCGCGGAATGACGTGTGATCTTACTATCGCTATACCTTTATGAAGCACGCATTTTGTTTTTCCTTATGATTTCCCCTTTTCTGCCTGCCTGCGCCGCGCCCGACGCGGCAGACAGGTCATTCCGCGACTTGATCGTGGAATCCAGTTGTTTAAATTTTTTGAAATCAGCTAAAGTATTACCATTTTTTAAATTCTTCTATACAGATCCCTTTTCATCGAATTTAGGAAAAGGATTCTAGGATTTAAGGGGTCGAGTGTCTCTCACTTGAATCCTTTTCGAAGATCCCGCTGTTTTTTGCGGGGAACCCTCCCATGATTAATCAAAAAAATTACTCTTTAAAAAATTCGATTTCTCTTTCTTCATAATATCTTGCATCAAGCCTCTATTCACATCCGTGTCTCTCGCCGCGACCACCGTACGTATGGAAAAGGCGCGCAGGGCATCAGACACGGAAAGGGTTCCCTCGGCGGAGTCTTTCCTGCCCGTGAACGGGAAGGTATCAGGTCCACGCTGGCACTTACAGTTGATATTCACTCTTGCCACCTGGTTGACCAGGGGATCAATCAAATCAGCCATCGTCTCCGGATCCGTCCCGAAAATACTCAATTGTTGGCCATACCTGGTTTGGATCACGTATTGAATCGGAATTTCAACATTGTCAAAAGGAACCACGGGGATGACAGGGCCGAACTGTTCCTCATGATAAACCCGCATCTCATCATTCACCGGGAACAAAATCGTGGGATAAAAAAATGTCTCATAAACCCTACCGCCTCCTTCATTGATTACGGATGCGCCGTGAGCCAGGGCGTCATTTACAAGGGCATTTAGATAGGCGGGTTTATGCGGTTCCGGAAGCGGTGTAATAAAAACGTCAGCTTCCCACGGCATCCCGAATCGAAGTCGTGCAATCGCGTTCGATAGACCCTCAAGGAAGGCCTTTACGATACGAGAGTGAACGAACAATATCTTCAGAGCCGCGCACCTCTGGCCGTTAAAGGCTAGCGTCCCCAGGACGCATTCACGAATAGCGAGATCCAAATCCGCATCCGGGAGAATGATCGCGGGATTTTTGGCCTCCAATCCCAGCAGACAACGCAGCCGATGCGGGTTGGGATGTTGTTTCTTCAGGGCCGATGCCACTGCCGTTGTACCGATAAATGCAAGGACATCCACCTTGCCGGATGACATGAGAGGGGGGATTATCGTTTCCCCATCCCCATAAATACTGTTCACCACCCCTTCTGGGAATGCATCGCATAGAACCTTCAACAACGGCCTGTACAAAAGCACGCCATATTTGGGGGGTTTGAAGATCACCGTATTCCCCATAACCAAGGCCGTCATCAACGTGGTAAAGGTTTCATAAAAAGGATAATTAAACGGCCCCGTACACAGAACCACACCCAAGGGAGCCCGTTTTATCAAACCCATAATCCCTTTTTGGCCGACCCATTTTGATGAAATCCTGTCCAAGTCCTTCACCACCTCAAGGGTATCCTTGATATATTCGATGGCCCTATCAAACTCGATTGCAGAATCCTTATAGGGCTTGCCGATCTCCCACATTAATAAACGGGCGACTTCCTTCTTTCTCTTAAGACACTCCCTTAAAAACCCTTCAACACATCCGATCCTTTCAGCCGGCGGCAAGGTAGGCCATAGACCTCGTCCTTTATCCCAGGCCTTGAGGGCTGCCTCCAAGGCCGACGTGGATTCATTTTCGGTCATGTTGGGAACCCGCCCCAGATGTAATTGTGACAGACCGGAATCGGTGTGAACGCAAACCGGCGAATGAACATCACACATTGGCCCTTCCCAAAAACGGATTTCACCACTGATCAGATATTCCCGTTGCTCGATGGGTTTTCCTATCCAAAAAGACCCGGGAATATCCTTTGCTTCAGGGAAGATCTTGTGAATCAGGTCATCGAAATCCATATCTTTATTTGCACTTTCCAGTTTTTGCATAGCAATTTCAACCCATTATAAAAAAATAGTCTGGGATTCGAGGGTTCAGGGATTCAAGTGGATATTTTTTATGATTTGATGAGGAAGTAAAGGTCATTAAAATGCAATAACATACCACACCTGTCCAAAAGCGATATTTGGGGGTACGCGGATCCCTTAAATCCTGATCATCGACCAACCCTTCCTCCATCGTAGATACCGCGAAGGGCGGACTAGTTGGAGGATGATCCTGTTATAAAAAATTACCTGCCATTTATGAATCACCTCAAAATGATTTTCATGGTGAAATAGGTCTAGCTTCTTTTGAAACCTTTAATAATACCGCTTACCCTTAAATGTAAAGTATATATTCAGGACGCACATGATATTGAGAAATTCCAGCCTTTTTCACCCAAATCATAGATAGGGAGAAAAAAGCCAGGCCAGTGCATCCCTTGTTCGGGCGGCCAGAGGACGGGAGTCCAAGTCTTTTAAAAAGACCTCCGTGGATTGTGTAAGCGCTTTTTCAAAATGGGCTGTCAGCGTCTCGGCAAATACCTTATCATAGACTTCCACTGTGAGTTCAAAATTAAGTCTCAGGCTCCTGGGATCGATGTTGGCGGATCCCACATGGGCATAAAAATCATCCACCACCAGCAGCTTGGTATGTACAAAGGGTGGTGGTTGATAGAAGATCCGAATACCACGTTCCAATAACTCCCAAAGCAGGTTCCGGGTGGCCCAATGAATAAAAGGAAGATTGTTCTTGATGGGAAGGACCACCTTTACATCCACACCCCTTAGAGAGGCGGACCGCAAGGCGGAAATCAGTTCACGGGAGGGCAGAAAATAGGGTGTCATGATGAGTATACGTTGCCTGGCGGATGAAACGACGCCAACCAGTATCTGTGCAAATTTATCGAAATCTTCATTGGGACCGTCGGCAATGGCACGGCATAGCGTGCCATTCGGCTGCACATGATTTCGCCTACCGACTGGTTTATCAAACGGATCCCCCGTGCAAAAGCGCCAATCCTCTAAAAATACCTCTTCCATCTGGCCGATGATCGGTCCCTTGAGACAAAACTGCATATCCACCACTCTTGAGGGATTATCAAGATTACCGGCCAGGTGACGATCACCAATATTCATACCCCCGACAAAACCGATCCGGCTATCCACGGTGAGGATTTTACGGTGATTTCGGAGGTTGATATGGATGGCCGGTGGAATCAGCCTGGGCGGAATAAACCGGGCCACCCTCACCCCTTGTCTCTTTAATAGCGTACCCGCGGTGGGGAACGAATAGTATTGTCCTACCCCGTCAATAATCACCCTGACATCAACACCCCTATTCATTGCACCTGCCAGATGATCAATGAATTGTCTTCCAGTAATATTGGTCTCAAAGATATAGGTGGATAGATACGCGGTGTATTTTGCTTCTTCAATGGCCTTGAGCATGGCGGGAAAGGCCTCTTCGCCGTTATGCAATGCCTGGATTTCATTACCCCCGACCAAGGGCCTTTTGGAAACGGAACCGGAGATCTTCGCAATCTCCAAGGATTCAGCGGGGACAGGGTTCAAGGATGAAAACGGTCCACTCTCCGTGCGCGGATATCTGGATTCATCACGAATCCCGAAAGAGACTTCTTCACTTAATTTTTTCGCTCGGGTACGCACCCGGTTGATGCCGAAAAGAAAGTACAAAAATGGCCCCATAAGGGGGAAGATGAAGATTACAGCGATCCAACCCATCGATGCCCTTGGATCACGCTTCAAAAGCAGCGCGTGCCATCCGGCAGCCACGGCTAGGATGATGTTGGCGGCCAATAATATATAGGGATAAAATTTCAATTATTTTTCCGATGAATTAGATAAGATGTCTTGACACTTAAGAAACATTCTCTCTATATTTGTCCATGATGTCAAATTGATCTTGAATAATGCTTTCATCAAGCAGCCGACGGAAAATCTTTTTTAAGCCTCCCGCTGATAGCTGATGGCCGAACGCTGAATGCCAAGAACTCCATGCAGAAATGAGTGGTTCTGAGATGGAAACCAACCTAAAATGAAGGATAAATAAATGAAAGACGTCCTAGCCTTTATCATGGCCGGCGGAAGGGGTGAACGCCTCATGCCCTTGACCATGGACCGCACCAAGCCTGCGGTCCCCTTCGGCGGCATCTACCGTCTTATCGACTTTACCCTGACCAATTGCGTCAATTCGGGACTGTATAAAATCATCATCCTTCCCCAATACAAGTCCCAATCGCTGAACGAGCACCTGGAGGATGGCTGGAATATTTTCAGCCACAAAATCGGTCATTTTCTAAAGATCGTCCCTCCTCAACAGCGGACCGGTACGGATTGGTACAGGGGCACGGCGGACTGCATACGCCAGAACCTCTACCTCATTGAACGCTACCGGCCGGACTACGCGCTGATCCTATCCGGTGACCATATCTATAAGATGAACTACAAACGTTTTCTTAAATACCATGAAGAAAAAGGAGCGGATATTACCATATCGCTTATCGAAGTGCCGGTCGAATCAGCCCATCAATTCGGAGTGGCCGAGGTGGATGATGATTTCCGGATTCGCGGTTTTCAGGAAAAGCCCAAAAAAAATATCAAAACCATCCCGGGTGATTCGACCCATGTCCTGGCCTCCATGGGCATATATATCTTCAGGACCAAGACCCTTTTAGACATCCTCAAGTCAGGGAAGGAAGATGATTTTGGCCGAGACATCATTCCCCGCCTTTTGGACACCCATAGGATTTACGCATTTGCTTATGGGCGGGAAAATCGTATTGCCGATTACATTTATGAAACCCTGGATGATGGTGAAAGATCCTTGAAATTTGAACCCAAAACCAGGGATTCAACCTACTGGCGGGACGTGGGAACCTTGGACGCCTACTGGAACGCCAATATGGATTTGACCGGGGTTGATCCCTATTTCAATCTTTATGGCAGGCTATGGCCTGTCCATACCAATCAGATCCCCGCCCCTCCTGCCAAATTCATCTTTGCCAATGAGCGTTCGAATGAATCCCGGGTGGGTAAGGCCCTTGATTCCATCGTGGCATCTGGCTGTATCGTCAGCGGTATCGTCCGAAATTGCGTGCTCTCATATAATGTTACTGTTCGCAGTTGGGCCACCGTGGATGAGTCCGTGATCTTGGACAATGTGACCGTGGGGCGCTACAGCCGGATCAAGAAGGCCATTGTGGATAAACACAATATCATACCGCCCAACACGGAGATCGGCTTTAACCCAAAAGAAGATGCAAAACATTTCACCGTGACCCCAAGAGGGATTGTGGTAGTGCCCAAGGGTTATTTCAAAGAAGAAGGGTGATCCTCCGCCTTAAAGAATACCGCCGCCAAAGGCGGCAAGGTAATATGGATCGAGAATGGGCGACCGTGAAAGGGCTCATCCCGGGCCTCCACCAAACCGAAATTACCCTGGCCGCTGCCGTTGTAGTCCCGGGCATCACTGTTTAAAAGCTCCCGCCAAGCAACATCGGTGGGGGTTCCCACCACAAAATCATGTCTGGGAACCGGCGTAAAATTAAAGGCCGCAATAATCATCTTTTCAAAGGAATCTCCCCGACGTATCAGGCTGAGGGTACTCTGCTGGGAGTCATTACAATCAATCCACTCGAATCCATCGGGTGCAAAATCCCGTTCGTGCATGGCCGGCTCTTTTCCATATAATGCATTGAGATCCCTGACCCACTGCTGGACACCGGCATGAAAAGGATCATCCAGTAGGTACCAGTCCAGACCGACTTCATGGTACCATTCATTCCACTGGCCCAACTCCCCACCCATGAACAGGAGTTTTTTACCGGGCTGGGCGTACATATACCCCAAAAGAAGCCTGAGGTTCGCGAATTTTTGCCAACGATCTCCGGGCATCTTCCTCAGAAGCGATCCTTTACCATGGACTACCTCGTCATGAGAAAGCGGCAGCACAAAATTTTCATGAAACGCATAAACCATGCGAAAGGTCACTTTGTCGTGATGATATTTCCTGTGGATCGGATCTTTGGTCATGTACTCCAATGTGTCATGCATCCACCCCATATCCCATTTCATTCCGAATCCCAGACCGCCGACATAGGTTGGACGGGACACCATGGGCCAGGCCGTGGATTCCTCCGCGAAGGTCTGAACGTCCGGGTATTGCCCATATATCTCTTCATTCAGGCGACGTAAGAAAGAGATGGCCTCCAGATCTTCATTCCCACCGTATTTGTTGGGGATCCAATCCCCTTGTTTTCGGCCGTAATCCAGGTAAAGCATGGAGGCCACGGCATCCATGCGAAGACCGTCGACATGATATTTGTCCAGCCAGAAAAAAGCGCTACTGAAAAGGAAACCGCGCACTTCATCGCGGCCGTAGTTAAAGATCAAACTATCCCAATCCGGATGGATCCTCTGCAGGGGGTCGGAGTGTTCATAGAGGTAAGTGCCGTCAAAATACCCGAGTCCATGTTCATCGCTGGGGAAGTGGGAAGGCACCCAATCCAGAATAACCCCGATGCCTCGTTGATGTAACTGATCCACCAGGTACATGAAATCCTGTGGTGTACCATAACGGCTGGTGGGGGCGAAAAAACTGCTTATTTGATAACCCCATGAGCCATAGAACGGATGTTCCATAATCGGTAAGAATTCCACATGCGTGAATCCCATTTTGACTACATATTCGACCAATCGAGGGGCGAGTTCTCGATATGTTAAAGAACGGTTCCCTTCTTCCTGCATTCTTATCCAAGAGCCCATATGCATCTCATAGATGGACATGGGACTATTGTAACGATTCCGCGCACCGCGTTCAGCCATCCATTTTTCATCACCCCAATCATATGTTAAGTCCCAGACAATAGAAGCGGTCTTGGGAGGAGTCTGATTATAAAAGGCAAATGGATCGGCCTTATCCACCCGGTAATGGTTATATCGCGAATGGATGGTATATTTATATATCGTGCCCTTGGTCACCCCGGGGCAAAACCCCTCCCAGATACCTGATGTACCGCGGGGTTTAAGGGCATGGCCGGTTTCACCCCAACCATTAAACTCCCCCTTCACAAAAACCTTTTCCGCATCAGGGGCCCATACGCCAAAATAGACCCCTTCCTGCTGATCCTGTGTCATAAGATGGGCGCCTAGCTTTTCGTAAAGATGAAAATGGCTGCCTTCATTGAAAAGATACAGATCATCATCCGTTAACAGACTGATGTTTTTAGAAACAGACTTTTGCTTTTTCGGGGTCATTGGTTTTCCTATTCTTGGGTTTGGGGGGGGGATAAGAGATCAAATATTTTCCATCGCTTCTCCGTAAAGCGGGATCTTCGATACACTGAGGGTCGGGCTGAAGGTCTAAGTGCCTGGACTTACGCACCCTCAATAAAAAGAAAGTTCATGGGTTATCGGACAACCGAAAAGAAGGTGATTCCGGTTGGCCGTCGTACTGATATTATTTATATAAATCCTGCTTGATACTTGTCAAGTTGGGTCTTCGCGGCAAACCCCTCATGTATCTTAACACATGGCATCGCCGTGAAGAATACAGGATTGACCCCATTGAATCATTTCATGACTTTAGGTCTTATCTAAAAAGCGGGTTTCAAATATTCACGAAAAATGATAAAATGGAAATCAAAATTCAGTCATCCCTTATTCCTTGTTCGATATTTGTTATTCCTTCTAGTTTATCAATATTTCAAGAGCAATACGCCGAATCCATTTATATAGGGTCTTCATATGAACCAAGCTGAACGAAAAACAAAACCCTTTTACATCAAAGACTGCACCCTCATCGCCCTGGCCACTGGAAAAAGGGCTCAAAATTTAAGGGAACTCAGGGAGCATTTACGTGAGATAGATCCCAACAGCATCTATTACCATTTTTGGGGAGGACTCCTTCGAGCACGATTTGACAACCCGGAATACCACAATGACTTTGCCATATGGGTGGCAAACAGCCTCCATAACAAGATCCTTGCGGAACGTCTGGCGGTGATCGATCCCTTGGCCTTTCCGACATTGGATCAATTACGGGAAGAGCTGATCGATGTGATTGAAGAATCTCTCGATGAGACGGAGTTTCCTTCATGGTCGAAACGAGATGATCAATTTGAATTTATTCGGTTTCAGATCGTCGTGTTTAACACCAACAATGTCGCAGCTACGCCGAGAGAGCTCGCGAAAATCATGCCCAGCATGTCCGTGGGGAGTATCTTTTTCCATTTCATTGACGGAAGGCGCAGAAATGAGGATTCATTGGATGACTTTCAAAACTGGTTATCCAACTTCAATGGAGAGTATGATGATCTCAGGGACCGCATCCATAATATCGATCCCTATTTTTCTTCCCTTATACAATTGCGTGATGAACTGACGGACGTGTTTAAAGTCTATTTCAAAAAGGAGGGCGATCTTGGATAATCCGAATACCCTCTCCCAATATGAAGATGTCGCGGGCCGTGACGTCATTGAACACCTTCGCCAATTGGCCGCCCCGTTAAAAGGGCTTCGTCTTGTTCATATCAATTCCACGAAGATGGGCGGCGGCGTTGCTGAGATCCTGCACAAGATGGTACCGCTAATGCAAGATCTCGGGATCAATGCCTCATGGGAGGTGATCACCGGGGAAACCATCTTTTATCAATGTACCAAGAGCTTCCACAATGCTATCCAGGGCAGCCCCGTTAATATCCCGCATAGCCATTTAAGGGAATATGAAGCGACCAACAAGCAAAGCGCCGAGATCCTTAGAGACACGCTACGGGATGCCGATATCGTGATTATCCATGATCCACAACCCGCAGCTATGATCGCCCATCTCCCGGATCGCAAAGGCAAATGGGTATGGCGGTGTCATATTGATGCCAGCAGGCCTTTCCGGCCTGTGTGGAAATACCTGCGCGACTTTGTGGCCCATTATGATGCCAGCATATTTTCCCTTTCAGGGTTCGCCCAACGTCTGCCGCATCCCATATATCTCATCCCCCCAAGCATCGATCCATTTCATGCAAAAAATATCGCCCTTGACAGAAAAAATCTCCAAGCGGTTTATCATCAATTTGGAATTGATCCTGAAAAACCGATTATTCTTCAGGTATCGCGCTATGATCGTTTTAAAGACCCCCTCGGTGTCATCAGGGCCTATCAATTAACCAAACGGTTCATCCCTCCATTACAACTCATACTCGCCGGAGGCGGGGCCTCGGATGATCCGGAAGGTGAAATGGTCCTCCAGGAGGTCCGGACGGCGGCCAAGGATGATCCGGATATAACAGTGCTGCTTTTACCCGGTGATGCCCACCGCACCATTAATGCGCTCCAGCGTATTGCCGATATCGTACTTCAAAAATCCATTCGAGAAGGATTTGGATTGACCGTGACCGAGGCCATGTGGAAAAACAAACCCGTGATTGGCGGTGACACAGGCGGGATACGGCTTCAGGTCATCAACCACTATACGGGCTTTTTGGTGAACACACCGGAGGGGGCCGCCCTTCGTATTCGATATCTCTTACACAACCGTGATATCTTGGAAGACATGGGCTATAAGGCCAAGGAATTTGTTCGCGAAAACTTTCTCATCACCCGTCAACTACGTGAGTATCTTACTCTCGTCTACGGTCTTTTACACGGGACGGAAGAAAGGATTGAATTGAACGGTACCACGTTAATGTAAAAGGCCCAAGGCGCAGGGTGCAAAAAATGTCTATAATTGTGCTTTTCCCTTTGCACCTCGCACCTTGCGCCGCGTGAAAAGATTGAGGCGATAAAATAAACCAAATATCTCTTTTATAAGACCCATCTTTTATCAAAGGACATCTTATGAGCGACCTTGTTATTGTCTCCAACAGAGGGCCCTTTCAATTTTCAAACCGTTTTATCGCCGATGCGGAGACATGTCTGGCTGAAGGTACGCATCCGGAATCACCCAAGTTTGGAGAAGGAGGCCTGGTACAGGCCATGGCGGGTCTCCTGAAACCCGGAAAATGGCGCACCACGTGGATCGGGGCCTCCATGGGTGACCAAGACATCGATGTGGCACGTGGTCACTATAAAAATTTATTCAGAAACATGCATGAAAAAGGGCATGCACCGGAGCATTTTCCTCTCATCGAGATCGAAGAAGATACCCGCATGCATTTTAGATACAGAGAGTATGATTTTTACATGCGGTTTGTCTTTTTCGATACCAAACATATGCGAAGCTATTACAGCAAATTCGCCAACGGTTTTCTTTGGCCTCTGATGCATCTGACCCGATCGCCTCTTTTTTATAAGAAATCAAGGGTATTCCCGAGACCCCATTTTGAAAAAACCGATTTTGTGCAATACACCAGCAGCGGCGTGACCTTTGCCAACACCATCGTGGACGAGATTCACAAGAGCGATGATTTTTTGCACAATGGAAACGATATCGTTGTATGGAATCAGGACTATCACCTTATGCAGATCTCTGAGGCCTATAGAGCCATCCTTCATGAACAAGGATTTTCAGAAGCCGAAAGCCGCCGGCTCCATTCCGGGCAGTTCATGCATACACCGTTTTTTAATATTCACGAAATCCAAGGTCTTATCCGTGAAGATAAACGATGCAGGATCAAGGCAACGATAAATGATCCGTTCGCGGAAAGCATCGAGAGCGTACTTCAAAAATTGGTCTGGGGCATGTTGGCCAATGACTTCATCGGATTTCACACCAAAGAATACTGCGATCACTATCTGGAGGCTCTGGAAGAATGGTTCCCGGTAAAAATAAGGATGGCCGGGAATCATTACGAGATCATTCATCACGAAGCCATTACGACCGTGGGTGCCTTGCCCATAGGCCTGGACGTGGATAGAATCCTTTCAGAGGTTACTGAGAAAAAGCACCTCGAACATGTTCAAGACGGGGAAAGTATCTATGAGAAAATTCAATACGATAAGAGTAAGGGATTTTTCATCTTCGGCGGTCTGGAACGTTGCGATTATACTAAGGGTATGCTTGAAAGAATAGGCATCTTTACCAATGCATTGAACAGATTACATGAAGCCGGCCAGGAAGCAAGGCTCTATCAAGTGACATCTCCGAGTCGTACGAGCAATCCGGATTATCAAAAGCTGATGGCGACCATGGAAAAGGAGGTGACTAATACAAACAATAGACTGGGGAACCAGGCCATTGAGTATATCTCCTCAGGAATTCCGGCACCCCAGAACTACCGGTTTATGAAAGAGATCCACGTCATGCTGGTTACCCCTTTGGATGACGGCATGAATCTGGTTGCATTTGAATATATATTGTCGCAAAAATTCAATCTCCCCGAAGATCGAGGTATCCTGGTGCTCAGCACCAGTGGTGCCTCAAGAGTCCTTAAGGAAAAAGGGTTTCGTGAATCCGACGGCATTATCTACGTCAATCCCATGTTACCGAAAAACGCCGGAGAAAGGATTGTGGATGCCCTGAGAAAGGGATATCGACTTTCAGACCGAGTGATCGATTATGTTATCACCGAAAGGCGGATTGATGATTGGGCCGAAGAAAATATCCAGGCTATTTTAAACAGCAGAAAAAGCAAATAAGGCCGTGATCGTGATCAATCAATTTTTATTTTCATTAATTGACACACCAACCTGTTTCGCGATATAGAAAATAACCCATCTTGAAAATATTCTCATCCATGGGTTGACAGAATACGAAAAATTGATGGACTCTCACGGACTGAATACAAGGAGGAAATGCACCATGCTGAAAAAGTATTTTATACCATCTATTTTATGCATTTTAACCACTTTTATTGTTATGATCAATGTCTTACCCGCCGCTGATAATCAACCTTTCCCTGAAGAAATTACCATCAATAACGAAGGTTATGAGGCGGACAGAAAAGGCCCTGTTGAATTCACCCACACCGACCATACAGAAAGCTATGAGGTGGCCTGCAACGAATGCCACCATGATTATATGGATGGGAAAAATATATGGGAAGAGGGAGATTATGTCCCAAAATGTATTGAATGCCATGACCCCCAAGAAAGTGACGGGAATGTCAAAAATCTTCGATTGGCATTCCATAGAAATTGCAAGATATGTCATCAGAATCTAGCTAAAGAAGGCATCACTGAGGATGCACCGTATACGAAATGCAATGGTTGTCATTCATAGAAGCAGAAGCTCAACTGAAATTCCGGCAAACAATCTTCAGATCATCTCCAACTCACGTGATTGATGATAAGAATTCAAGGGGTCCAGGGTTCAAGTAAACGAAAAAATGGGACAAACGCTGGGCCCCTCGGTGATCCTTGAATATTGAAAACTTCTCCAATGAATTGGGAGAAGGGTAGCAAACTTTAGGCTCCTATAGAGGCCCAACGGTTCAAAAAAATCCATCAGCTCTTCAGGCGGCCTGAACCCATATATCCGCTGCGGCATCACGAAACTCATCCCTCACCCGCCGGAACCGGACTCGGGTTGGCCATCGTGAAAGAGATCGCTGCGCGGCATGGGGGTGAAGTCCGGGCAAAATCAGGAAAACTGAAAAGGGTCATGATCTCTATATCTATTCATAAAAATCCTTGATGGATCACACCTTTTTCATGCATATTATTTTTTTTCAAAAATTGCCCGATGACCGAGATGATATCATCCGATGATGCCTGTTTTGAGACAAAAAAATCGGCACCACACTCAGCGGCCGCTTCCTCATATTCCAGAGAATCATAAGTGGACACGATAATGATCTTCGTCATGGGATGGTCCATCTTGATCCGCTTGGTCAAATCAAGGCCATTGGCATGAGGAAGTTTGATATCCATAACAATGAGTTCCGGGGTTTTATCTTCAATCTCTTTGAGGGCCATTCGACCGTCTCCGGTTTCCACGATCTGTATATCCGGAAAACGAGAAGCCAGGATGAACTTTAATGTTTCACGAAACATAATATTATCTTCCACTAGTAAGATAGTGGGCATAACGTACCTCCAAAAAATCTTAAAAAGCTTGAATACCTATTGATCAATGTTTTTAATAAATATAGGCTATTGAATTAAACTATACTCTGTTTTTCTTTCTATGGTATATAGGGTCTGTTATGTATTTGATTGCTATATTATCTTTATTCCAGGACTCGTTCATCAAGATAGGAGGACGTCATGTCGGGTAAAAAAAATATCGTGATCGTGGAAGATCATCAGATCGTGAGACAAGGCCTACGGTCCTTATTAAGCTTGAGCAATGACCTGGAAGTTATTGGGGAAGCGGGAGACGGCCTAAGCGCCATTCGAATAATTTTGGATAAAGAACCGGATCTAGTGCTTTTAGACTTAAATATGCCGAAAATGGACGGGATATCGGTCATCCTGGAGATTAAACGGCAATGTCCGAAAACAAAAATTCTCACCTTAACGATGCACAAAGATGAAGACCATATTCTACAGTGTTTCAGATCCGGGGCGGACGGTTACTGCCTTAAATCCGCGGATCATGGTGAATTACTCATGGCGATCCGATCCATTTTAAACGATAAACCATATCTCAGTCCCGAAATCTCAAAAAAAATCCTGGAAGGTTATTTGGACAGAAAAAGGACCATCCGGCAGGAATCATCTTTTGACGCTTTGACACAACGTGAAAAAGAAGTTCTCAAACTGGTAGGCGAAGGCTATCAAAATAAAAAAATCGCTGATTATCTCTGTATCAGCGTAAAGACCGTTGAAAAGCACCGGGCTAATATCATGGAAAAATTGGACCTTCATACGGCCTCGGCTCTCACGGCCTATGCCATTGAAAAAGGCTTAGTCACTCCCTGACACCGACTTACCCAATGGCCACTTGGCTTTTAGCGCGCAACCCTTACCCTCTGCTGTATCTATTTGAAATATCCCCCCATACAATTCAGCCCTTTCCCGCATGCCTTGGAGACCCATTCCCCCGGACAGGTTGTTTCTGGTTTGTAGCCTCTCCGGATGAAAACCCTTTCCGTTATCCTTCACGAGTAAGGTCAAGAAACCCCCGTCTTTTTCCAAACTAAGGTGGATCGTATCCGCCTCACTGTGTTTAGCGGCGTTATTCAATGCCTCTTGAATAATGCGAAGGATGATTATCTTTAAAGATTCAGGGACATCCTCTTCCATTATCTTTATTTCAGTCTCAATATGAATAGAGGAATATACCTCTTGCGATTTTCTGACCACCCATTGGATTGCGGCTAGAATACCCATGTCATCCAGAATAGACGGCCTGAGATTCGTGGCAATCCGCTGGGATTCCACGATCGTCTCTCTCAACAAGTCCGTGATTTTCTCCAAGGTTGGGCCTTCCGGGGGTTCATTCTCGCCGCCCATCTGTAATTGTTTTGCCTCCAACATATATTTAATGGCCGCCAGGTTGGCCCCAATACTGTCATGAAGTTCTTTGGCCAAACGCATCCGTTCCCGTTCCTGGGCCTCCACAAGCCTACTGGACAGTTCACGCAGTCCGCGTTCGGATTTTTGGATCACATTTAGTGCCCTAGCCCGGTCCATTGCATAACGGATTGAACGTTCCAGGACCCTTGGCTCCAAATTCCCCTTTTCCAAATAATCGGCCGCACCTGCTTTCATGGCCTCCATATCGATTTCATGATCGCCGTAACCAGTCAGCATGATGATAGGCGCTTTACATTCACTTTTCTTTAAGGTTTTCAGAACCTCAATACCATCCTCGTTGTCAAGGCGGTAATCCAAGAGGCAAACATCACAATCCATTGATAAAAGATGCTCTTTGGCTTGATGGGCCGAAGAAACCCAGTCCAATTGGAACCGCCACTTTGGAATATCCGAGAGTATATCCCGAATAATCACGTAGTCGTCTTCATCATCTTCTATAAGAAGAATTCGGATTATCGGGTCATCCGTCTTCATCGATTTCCTCATCTCCTAATTCCCTACCGGCTCTATGCCTTCTGCCAGTAGATTTCCAGATCTTTAATAATATGGACTAATGCCATAAATGTGGTAGGTTTCGTGATACAAGATTCAGCGCCTAATTGAGTGCAGGCGGCAACATCTTCGGGCATTAAGGAGGTTGTTAGAACGATAACCGGAATTTTACTTAAGTGCGAATCTGCCTTCATCTCCGAAAGGACCTCGCGTCCGTCCTTTTTAGGCATATTAAGATCCAATAAAAGAAGCGCGGGCGGTTCGGTCAGAGCCTGATTTCCATATTTCCCTTGTTGTCGCAGGTAATGTAGGACCTCCACACCATCGTTTACAAAGTGTAGATTTCCTGGGAACTGGTTCTCATCAAAGGCTTCCTGGATGAGAACGCAGTCATCTGCATCATCCTCAGCAATAAGCACGGTAACCCCTCCCTGAACGCTGGTCATAACATCTCCTCTTTATGAGGTTGTTTTGAAGGCAGTGTTATAACAAAAACTGAGCCCTTGTAATTTATGAAACGAATACTCCGGATTGGATATAGTGGAGGAAGCCATTTTTTCACAACTCCTTTTATTTTGAATTTACGCTTTTTCATAATGAGAGACAAGAAAAAAAGTCAATTTAAGCCCACTAGATACGTAATTACGGTATGAAAAATACAGGATCACCCTCGTTAACATGGATTATTCAACGCCATAAGATAAAGCTATAGGGCATAAATCGTTCTCACCGTACCCCTACCACCCAAGGACGGGGTCAACAGGAAACGCTGGACATATTTGGATGCATTGAACAGGAAAAAGAGATGAAACCATTCAACTTTGTGACCCCGGGAATTTTCTTCTGGGTTTAACTGGAACTACTGGTCATTGCGATGCTTTTTCGATATATCCAGGTTTAAGCAATCAAGTCTGTCCGGCATTTCTGCCTCTCCCGGTAAATACATAAATTTTTATCCCATGTTACAGCATAGACCCTATTTCACGCCACCATACATATAACTATAATATCCGCAAAAATCGATTCTAAATACCTTCTTTTAAAACCATTTTAGCACCATGATTAAAGAGAGATCTTGTCCGACCAAGAGTCAATCATTTTATTTATGGGGTGATGAAAATGTACCTTAACCAAACGCGAGGGGAAATTTCCAATGCTAACGCTATCAAGACCCGACCGCGGGAGGTCAATCCGGAAGCCACGGGAAAAATCCCCGAACAATCATGGAACCGGGAAGTGAATAAAAGAATTCTTGTGGTGGACGATGACTGGATGATCCGTGATATGACTTCCAAACTGCTCAATCTTCTTGGATATGCGGTGTTTGCTTTTGAGGACTCTCTGGAGGCTTTGTCATTTTTCATGAAGAATGACACAGAAGTGGTATTAACCGATCTTATGATGCCCGGCCTAAATGGATGGGAGTTAGCCCGCAACATCAAAAAATACACGCCTGATGTACCTGTCATTCTTATGACAGGCACTGAAAAGGAAATTTTAAAAGAAGGGTTAATAGAGGGGGACGTGGATTTTCTATTAATCAAACCTTTTCGGATGAAACAACTGGATAACGTAGTCAATGAAGCATTTAAGACAAAAGCGATGCGGAAACCGGCTTACCCGGGCAGTCACCAAATGGTTCGATAAATAAAACACCTAATTGATAACCGGGGCATATGCCCATTTCATTAGACATGAAAATATAAATCAAACATAAGGAGATGGTATGAATGTTTAGCTTGAAGGTGGTATACTCTAGCAGAGGTATTGAAGAGCTGGAGTAGACGGGGCACAGGCT
>JAFGGA010000179.1 GCA_016930835.1 Deltaproteobacteria bacterium | reverse complement strand
TAAGGAGATGCATATGTTGGAACTAAAAAAAGGAATCGATATCCTTTCAGCGATCGGCGGTATTCAAAACATGGATGGTGCTGAAAGGATATTTGAAGAAAAATGTGATCCGGAAAATCTGGAGAAACTTCATTTTATTAAGAATGAAGAGGCGCTCTTGAAGATTGCCAATGCCATATCATTAATGACCCCGGACTCCGTTTTTATCAACACAGGGTCGGAAGAGGATCTCCAAAAGATACGTGAAATGAGTCTTACAAAGGGTGAAGAAAAGGCTTTGGCCATGAAGGCCCACACCATCCATTATGATTTGCCTCAAGAGCAGGCACGTATTATAGATCGTACTTATTATATTGTTAATGAAGGAGAAAAAACCAGTGTTCTGGCCCGGAAAATATTGAGATCCGATGCCTTTCAATACATTAACACAAACTTTAAAGGTATCGGGAAGGGAAAAATTTTGCTTGTAGGGTTCTTTAGCCGGGGTCCAGTTGGGGCTCAGGCCGCCATTCCCGCCCTTGAAATCACCACTTCAACATACGTTATGCATTCAGCCAATCTGCTATACCGGCATGTGTATCATCAATTCGATGATGAAGCTGAACGTAGAGGAATCATTTTAACCAATGTCCATAGTGAAGGCCCCAATCGACCTGAAGATCTTCCTAATGCGAGGGTATTTATGGACAGAAGCTGGCTGACAACATTTTCCATGTTTTGTACATATGCGGGGAATACACTTCTTCTGAAAAAAGGAAACCATCGATTTGCAGTGGACCTTGCGACCTATTTTAGAAAAGAGGAAGAGTTGTCGGAGCATATGTTTATCACGGGATTGTCAAGATCCGATGGGCGAAAGACTTACTTCGCGGGTGCCGCCCCCTCCGGTTGCGGCAAGACGACCACCGCGATGGTGGGGACGGATTTTATCGGTGACGACCTTGCCCAGCTTTGGATTGCTGAAGACGGGACCTTGCGGGCCATCAATCCTGAATGCGGTATTTTCGGGATTGTTCAGGATGTGAATCGTGAAGGAGATCCTTATTTGATGAAATGTCTTCGAGAAGAGGGAACAGAGGTAATCTGGACGAATGTATTGATCGATGATCACGGCGTACCCCATTGGGTGGGCAATGGTGAAGAACCTCCCAAAAAGGGCGTTAATTTTCAGGGTGAATGGGTGGAAGGTAAAATGGATGAGACAGGCAAGCCCGTTCCCCTTTCACACCCCAATGCGAGGTGTACGCTTTTAAACAGCGCTATAGGGAATTATAATGAATCGGATGCCGAGGATCCAAAAGGTGTTGAAATAAAGGTTATTACTTATAGTGGTCGTGATAGTGATACCATGCCGCCGGTGTGGGTCGGAAAAAATTCCGACCATGGTGTGGTGATCGGCGCATCCATCCTCTCGGCTGCAACCGCTACGGAGGTTGGCGCAAAAGGCGTTCGTCGTCAACCTTGGGCCAATGAGCCGTTCATCCCCGGACCTTTGGCCGATTATATGAATGCCCAGTTCGTCTTTTTTAATTCACCAAAGCTTAAAACCAAGCCGATTATGGCGGGCCTGAATTATTTCTTGACCCACGGAGCCCGCGGAGGAGAGGGCAAGGCCCTTTTAGGAGAGAAACGGGATGTCAAGGTGTGGCTGGGATGGCTGGAAAAGCTGGCTAATAATGAGCTTGATGCCGTTGAAACCCCTATCGGGTTCATCCCCAAATATGAAGATCTGAAGATTCTGTTTGATGGTATCGAAAAAGAATATCCTAAGACGCTATATGATAAACAATTCGCGTTCTATATTGATAATATGCTTGCCCGTATTGACTTCCAGGAAGAGGCCTATAAAAAAGAAGAGAACATATCGCCTCGATTGTTTGAGAGCTACCAAGAACAAAGAATGGGATTAGAGGCCTTAAAAGAAAAATATGGATCGATCGTTTCCGTGGATCAGATTATGGAAACAGCATAACCTTTATTTTGGAGTTCATTTGGATACGACCCGCTTCATTTATCTTGACCATAACGCCACGACGCCACTGGACCCAATGGTCGTTCAGTCCATGAAGCCTTATTTGCAGGATGAATTCGGTAATCCATCCAGTTCCTACGCGTTGGGTATTCGTGCAAAGGAAGGTGTTGAACAGGCCAGGCTTGAAGTGGCCGGACTCCTCGGATGTGATGCACATGAAATTATCTTCACCTCCGGTGGGAGCGAGTCCAATAATATGGCCTTAAAAGGCCTGCTGGACCTGAGGACCCCCGATCAATTTCACGTCATTACATCCGCGGTGGAACATCCGGCCATTCTGAATCCCTTATTATTTTTGATGGAATTGGGTGTTAAGGTGTCAATCCTGCCGGTGGATCGTTACGGCATGGTCGATCCTGATGATGTAAAGAAGGCCATTCGATCCGAGACAATCTTGATTTCCATCATGCTGGCCAATAATGAAACCGGGACCCTACAGCCTATTCAAGAGATCGCCTACATTGCGAAAGAACATGATATCCTGTTCCATACGGACGCAGCTCAGGCAGTAGGCAAGATGGAGGTCGATATTCGGGATCTGAGGGTGGATCTTTTAAGCGTGGCCGGCCATAAGCTTTACGGCCCTAAAGGCGTGGGGGCTCTCTTTATACGAAACGGTCTCCATCTGACACCCGTTATCCACGGGGCAGGTCAGGAAGGCGGAAGACGCGCCGGGACGGAAAACGTGATGCTCGCGGTTGGTCTCGGGACGGCTTGCCGTATGGCCAAAGCAAGGCTTCAAGCCGATATGTTGAAAATGAAGGCGTTACGCGATCATCTGCAAGACCTGTTGTTTCAACATATCCCCGGGCTTATGTTAAACGGCCATCCTCAGGAGCGGCTTCCCAACACCCTCCACATCTCGGTGCCCGGGGTGAAGGGGAGTAAAATCCTTGAGGGGTTGCCCACCCTTTTTGCCTCCACCGGTGCGGCATGTCATGATCGGCAGGTTAAACTTTCCCATGTTTTATCAGCCATGGGGGTTTCACCCCATATGGGGATGGGTGCTTTGAGGCTGACTACAGGCCGAATAAATACCATGGATGAAATAGAAGAAGCCGCCGAGATGATTATCAAGCAGGTTAAGAGATTTTTTGTTTAAATCTCTCCCATTCCGCCATCCTTTTGGCGATTTCTTTTTCAAGCCCTCTGTTGGAAGGTCTATAATAAATCCGGTTCTTCACCTTTTCGGGTAGGTATTCCTGCGCCACCCATGCCCCCGGATAATTATGAGGATAAAGATATTTTTCCCCATATCCGAGTGCTTTCATCAGTCGCGTGGGAGCGTTTCGTATGTGAAGGGGGACGGATTGGACTCCTGATTTTTCGATCTCTTCCTTGACGGCTTTCTCTGCCAGATACAAGGCGTTGCTTTTGGGTGCGGCGGCCAAATAAACGGCCGCCTGGACAAGGGCCAATTCAGCTTCAGGCGGGCCCACCTTTTGCCAGGCATCAAAGGCGGCAATGGCGATTACGAGGGCATTTGGATCCGCCAAACCGATATCCTCGGACGCGAATCGGATCATCCTTCTGGCAATGAATAAAGGGTCCTCTCCTGCCATAAGCATACGATAAAGCCAATAGACGGAAGCCTGCGTATCACTTCCTCGCATGCTTTTATGAAAGGCCGAGATCAGATTATAATGCTCTTCACCACCCTTGTCATAGGGAAGGGCCTTTTTGTTTAATGCGGCCTCAACATCTTTTAATTCCAAGACGATTTTATGGCCTAGTTTTTGATCGGCAGCCGCATATTGGACGGCGATCTCCAGGTTATTCAATGAAACTCGGGCATCACCGGCCGATAGATCGATAAGATGGTCCATGGCCATTGGGCTTATATCGACGGTCATGCTGCCAAAGCCGTTTTCCTTATCATGCAGGGCCCTCGTTAGGATTATCTTGAGGTGTTCAGGGTTTAGCGGACGAAGGACCATCACGCGAGCCCGTGAAAGAAGTGGCGGAATAACCTCAAAGGATGGATTCTGGGTTGTGGCCCCCACCAGAATAATGAGGCCGCTTTCCACATGAGGCAAGAAGGCGTCTTGTTGGGCCTTGTTAAACCGGTGGATTTCGTCTACAAAGAGAATCGTAGCTTTTTGGAATTGCCGCCGATCATTCTCTGCTTTTTCAATAATCCTTCTAAGCTCTTTGACTCCGGAGGTAACCGCTGAAAATGACTGGAAAGGATTTTGGGTGTATTTCGCCATGATACGGGCCAAGGTCGTCTTGCCAGACCCGGGTGGCCCCCAGAAGATCACTGAAAAAAGACGTCCCGTCTCAAGTGCCCTCCGTAATACTGTATTGGGGCCGAGAATATGGTCTTGCCCGACCACATCCTCGATCTGAACAGGCCTTATCCTATCTGCAAGCGGTGCGCCCTGGACCGTCATATCTATCAATCTCAAATCCCGGCATTTAAAAGCCCATCTATTTTTTTTATGATCTTATTGATATCAAAAGGTTTTTGAATAACCAGATGGAGATCTGGGTCGTTAACGCGTCTGAAGCCACTCTGGTTGTCACCCCCATCCAGGATAACCCAATAGATCTTTTCATTGATCTCCTTGTTTCTTTTCATAAAATCGCATTCATTCCATTCAGATGTCGCTGTATCGGTGATGACAAGATCAAATTTTTTTCGTTTCATTTTCCTGATACCTTCCAAGAGGCTTATCGCTGTATCAACCCGACAACCTTTAATGAACAATATTTGGGATAAAAGCTCGCGAACCATATCTCTTTCTTGAATAATCAATATGCGTGTTTTCTTTAGCCGATTTCGCTTTGATTTGAAAGATCGTGACTTAGTTTCAACGCTTTTGTTTTTTTCTTTGTATTTGTCGATCGTTGTATATCCATCATGTGACATCTTTTTTATCCCTAAAATTGAGGAACAGGTGATAGGTCCAGGAAAAAGGCTGTTGTCCATCAAATTGATATTCAATGAATGATTTGAGATAAGGGAAAATGGACTTGATGATCAACAGTGAATACCGTATCATAAAAAGTCGATATCCCTCAACCTTGAAATCCACAACTGTAAAAACATTCTTTACTGGAGATACTGATAATGAAAAATGCGGCAACCGATTCATCCTTCGTCCATCTACATGTTCATTCGGAATTCAGCCTCTTAGATGGGGCTATCAAGATCAATAAAATGCTGGATAAGGCTCAGCAGCTTGGAATGGACACGGTTGCCATATCGGATCATGGAAATATGTTTGGGGCCGTTCAGCTCTTTGATAAGGCAGGGAAAAGGGGAATGAAATCCGTCTTGGGTTGTGAGATGTATGTGGCTCCTGGAAATCGAAAGGAACGAGCACCTTCGAGAGATGGCCGTCCCAATGCTTTTCATCTTGTGCTTCTGGTAATGAATGAGGAAGGCTATAAAAATCTTAGTCGTCTGGTAACACTTGGACACTTGGAGGGATTCTATTACCATCCACGTATCGACATGGAGTTGTTGAAGATCTATAATAGAGGGCTTATCGCATTATCCGCGTGTTTGAAAGGTGAAATCCCCTATTACATACAATCCGATCAAATGGAGAACGCAAAACAAAAGATCATTGAGTTTTCATCGCTCTTTGATAAGGATCGTTTTTACCTCGAGGTGCAGGCAAACATGATGCCAGAGCAACGTAAGTTGAACCGGATTTTGAAAGAGTTATCAAAAGATTTGTCCGTCCCGCTGGCAGCGACCAATGATTGCCATTATTTGAACAAAGAAGACGCCGAAGCCCATGATGCCTTACTTTGTATCCAGACCGGTAAAACCATAGAGGATCCAAAAAGACTCAAATTTTCCAATGATGAATTTTATTTCAAATCCAAAAGCGAGATGATCGGATCTTTAGGAAAGGAATATTTGGAAGCGGTTGACAATACAGTAGAGATAGCGCGCAGGTGTCAGTATGAGATGAGGTTTGGAGATTATAAATACCCTGTATTTCATACCCCTGATAAAATGGACCTTAACACCGTTATCACCCAGGAAGCCCGGAAAGGTCTTAAGGAGAGGCTGGCCCAAAGAGAAAAAGAAGAGGGGCAACTGTCTATTGAACTAAAGGCAGAGTATCAAAAACGCTTGGATTATGAGCTCGGGGTCATTATCAGTATGGGTTTTTCAGGATATTTTTTGATCGTGGCCGATTTTATCAATTATTCACGCAAATCGCATATCCCCGTAGGACCGGGAAGAGGGTCCGCTGCCGGATCGCTCGTAGCATATTGTCTTTATATCACAAACCTGGATCCCATCCGTTATGATCTTCTTTTTGAACGGTTCCTTAATCCCGGAAGAGTTACCATGCCTGATATTGATATTGATTTCTGCATAAACGGGAGAGAGGATGTCATTCAATATGTGGCGGATAAATATGGTCATGAGAACGTGGGTCAGATTATCACTTTTGGGACCATGAAGGCCAGGGGTGTGATTCGAGATGTGGGTAGAGTGTTAAATATCCCCTATGGGGAGGTTGACAAGATTGCGAAACTGGTCCCCGAAGGACCAGGTGTTAAACTGCAGACTGCTATTGAAGAAGAGCCGGAACTCAAAAGAATGGAACAAGACGAGGCGGTAGGGAAAAAATTATTGACCATTTCACGCTCGCTGGAGGGTCTGGCCAGACATTCATCCACCCACGCATCCGGTGTTGTCATCTCTGATAGACCTCTTGTAGAATATCTGCCCCTTTATAAGGGTAGCAATGATGAAATCATGACGCAATATACCATGGATCAGGTCGATAAGATCGGCCTGATCAAATTCGATTTTCTCGGTCTCAAAACCCTAACGGTGATTAAACATACGTTGGATTTGATTAAGGCATCATCAGGCCAGGTAATCGATATTGATACAATACCCCTGGATGATGAAAAAACCTTTAAGCTTTGCCAGGATGGAAAGACAACCGGTATCTTTCAATTGGAAAGTGAGGGGATGAAGGATCTTCTCCGTCGACTCAAGCCCGAAGTGTTTGAGGATCTTGTGGCCTTGGTCGCTTTATATAGACCCGGGCCCATGGAATGGATACCGGATTATATTGACGGTAAGCATGGAAAGCGAAAACCGAAATACCTGCATCCCAAACTTGAACCCATCTTGGCTAAAACTTATGGTGTGGCCATATATCAGGAGCAGGTCATGCAAATCGCACGCGATCTGGCTGGTTTTTCCATGGGCGATGCGGATGTGCTCCGAAAGGCCATGGGGAAAAAGAAGGCGGATCTTCTGGCTGAACAAAAACAAAAATTTATTCAAGGTTGCGTGGCCAATGACATCAATGAAACGCTGGCCGATCAAATTTACACGTTTATCGAACCCTTTGCCGGATACGGTTTCAATCGATCTCATGCCGCATGTTATGCCCTCATCGGCTATCAAACCGCATATCTAAAAGCCCATTTCCCGGTTCAATTTATGGCTGCGTTATTGAGTCAAGATATGGGTAATCAAGACAAGACGATTAAAAATATCGCGGAATGCCGTGAAATGGGCATTAAAATTTTGCCACCGGACATAAACGAAAGCCAGTCGGATTTTGCCGTGGTGGAGGATGGGATTCGTTTTGGGTTGGCAGCGGTTAAGAATGTGGGCCAAAAGGCCGTAGAGTCCATCATTATGATGAGAAACACCGGTGGACCGTTTAAAGATCTTCTGGATTTTTGTGAAAGAGTAGATGGTGCCAAAGTGAACAGAAGGGTTCTCGAAGGGCTTATTCAATGCGGTGCATTTGACTTTACGAGTGATTATCGAGCCAGGCTTTTTGCATCCTTGGATGATGTCATTCGATTCTGCGGCGCATCACATGACCCCAATCAACTCAGTCTTTTTAGCTCTATTAGCGATAAGGGGGCTGAGGTCAGAAAGCTATTTGAATTCAGCGAGTTGAATGAATGGAATGAACGGGAAAAATTAAAAAAGGAAAAAGAGGCTTTGGGATTTTATATTACAGGGCATCCATTGGATGAATTCAACGATGAACTCAAAAGGCTTACCACTTGTACCATTCAGGCATTGAATGAACTGAAAGATAAAGCTCCTGTAAAGGTGGGAGGGGTTATAGAGAAGATAACCATGAAAAAGACAAAAAAAGGAGAAAGAATGGCGGTTCTTTCCCTTGAAGATCAGACTGGGGCCGCCCAAGTCATTGTTTTTCCGGATACGTTTAGTACTTTTTCACTCATGCTTAAAAGTGATGAGCCGCTTCTTATTCATGGTATGGCTGAAGTGGATGATAACAATCCCAAGATCATCGCGAAGGAAATCTTCTCTCTCGAATCCGTGAGGCAGCAGTCCATCAAAGCCGTCGAGCTTGGCTTGTCGCAAGAAGATATATCAAAAAATTTGCTGGAGGAAATTCGAGATGTCTTTTTCAAATATCCGGGAGAGTGCTCGGTGTTCTTTCGGGTGTCCGTCGATGATGACAAGGTCTTTATTGTTGCCGCCAACGATCACTATAAAGTTTTGCCTTGTGATCAGATGATAGAAGAGATTGAAGCTTTAACTGGCCGAAAGTTGAGTTATACGTATCCGGAGATACAATGAGCCAAACAGATTAAGGTTTTTTGATGTCAGGAGGGTAGATATATTTAGGGTCCATCTCATAAGTCCATGGAAGCCCCCACCACTGCCAACCATAGTGTCGCCTATGTTGAAAACCGTAGATTTTGTTTCTCTTTGCAAGCTGACGATAAAATTTGTCTTTGTTGTCGTCTGGAAAAGTCGGGAATTCAGCCCCTTCAAAACCATCCTCCACATCAAAGACTTTTTTAAACCCAGCGCTTATCAACTCTTTGGCCGCAAGGCTGCTTTTTGATCCATCCCTGCAGATAATCAATAGATTATCGGTTTTTTTAAACACTTTGCTTATTTCTTCAATAAAGGCCTTATTTTTCTGATTATGTTGATACATGTAAGTCTCATCGACTTTGTTAAAATCCTTGGTCATAAACATGTAAGGAAAAAGATATGCTTGATGTGGATGTCCTACGAATTGATATTCCGGTCTGGTTCTGACATCAATTAAAAAAGTGTCAGGCACGGTGTTAAGCATATCATAAGCCTCAATGCTTAATATTTTTTTAGGTTCCTGAGCGAGGCAATCCGGACTCATTTTTGCAAATATGAATATCCCGAGAAAAAAGACAATAGAACCAAGCGTCAAATGTCTTTTTATCATGATTTTTATCCTTGTCTTGAAAAAGTTACTAGAAGGAGAAGGCTCTTCGATGTTCAAGAATTTTTCCCTTGATGTATTATCTCGTCCGGACGGGAAAAAGCCCGTATAAGGTTATTAAACAAACATCATGGAATTTGTCAACGGAAAACATTACCCCCTATTCGCCGGTGGGTTTATAATCCGATTTTGACAAAAATTTTATTGTTATGATATACTTAGAGAGTTTTTGTTACCTCCGGGAGCCGCAATCATTTCATGTCGTTTACATCCGTTAAAATTATGCAGTGTGCCGTTGCCAAATCCGGGCAGTTAAAGATAAACTGTGTCGGGGTGGGAGTGGGTGTTATTCTATACAATCCCACAAGAAAAATAGCTGTCGGTTTACATATCCTTGCTGCTCAAGCCTCTACACCCTTACCGGACAATCCAGCAAAATATGCAAATACCGCTATCCCTTACGCAATCGACCTGTTGGACAAGGAAGGTGCAAAGCAACCGTTATCGGCAACCATTGTGGGTGGCGCCGTCATGTCCGGAATGTCCGCAGAATCCGGAATGGGAGTGAGGGTGGTTGATGCTGTAAAAGATGCCCTTTCTGCAGCGAAATTGGATATCAACCGCGATGAAACCGGCGGATCAAAAATCCGGTCATTAACGCTGAATATTGAGACTGGGGAGATTGCCATTCAATAAAAAAAGATCATTAATGGATACCAATTGATGGTCATGATATCAGCGAATTTCCATTTGTGACATGTCGTGGATAATGCTGTTTTTGCGCGCCCAAGAGATGATGGAGAAAACCGATGAAAATAACGTGTTCAGGCTGCTTAAAGGTGTATAACATCCCCGATGAGCGATTGAAGTTCGGCGAAAGAATATCCTTTCCGTGCCCTGCTTGTACGTCTATTATTGAGATAGATCTTCGCTCAAAATCCAAATCCCAAGCACCTCCTTCGCCCTTTCAGATCTCTCGTGAAAAACAAAAAATAGAATCTCCACATGAATCTTCTACCCAAGAACTGCTCAGTGGTGAAGCCTTGAAAAATAAGATACTCCGGTCGGTTCCAGATCTGCCGCCAATGCCGCAGGTGATGATTAAGGCCCGTGAGGTTATGAACAATCCCAGATCGAATTTCAAAGAACTCGCCGATATCCTTGAGGTGGACCAAGCGATGGCCGCCAGGGTTCTCAAGCTCTCAAATTCAGCCTATTACGGACTGGCCGGAAAGGTCTCATCTGTTCAACATGCATCTGTTTTGTTAGGCTATAAAACCCTGGGTGAACTTGTCTCCATGGCGGGTTCTTCCAGGTTATTGGGAAAGACATTAACGGGTTATCAAATGGAAGCCGGAGATCTTTGGAGCCATTCCTTGATCGTGGCCTTTGGTTCAAGGGCTATCGCATCGAAAAAATTGCCAGAGATGGAGAATGATGCTTTTTCAGCTGGGCTTATTCATGACGCTGGAAAACTTGTGCTAGATAACTATATCGGTGAGAGAACGTCTTTGTTTAATGAATATATTTCAAATGGGGAACAGACCTTTTTGAATGCTGAGAAAGAGATCTTGGGATTTGACCACGGTGAGATAGCGGCCGAAGTCTGCAAGACTTGGAAGATTCCAAACTCTCTGATTACAGCCATCAGATATCATCATCACCCTTTACGTTCACATGGAGATATATTGACATACATTGTTCATATTGCCGATTCCCTCGCTTTGATGAGCGGTATCGGCACAGGTCTTGATGGGATGCAATATCGAATTGAAGCAAAGGTGCTGGAATCATTAAAACTCGATGAAAATATGCTGACGGATGTTATTCATGAAACCATTGAGACAGTTGAGAAACTTAGAGAAAGCATGAATTGAGATAATATGCGGTTCCCATTTTTATTATGGACCCATGTTGCTGATTTTAAAACCGAAGCCTACCAAAATCACCTCATAAAAAAGTTTATTCAATTCATCGTTTACGTCTCCTGAATCCATTTGAGATTATCTGGATCTCATCTTGGGAACACCTGTGTTTGGCTTTATGTTATTTGTTTCCATTTCGACTTCCTTAAAGATTCCCTCAACCTTTGTCAGTAGAATATTAGAGACACAATATATTGTATTTATAATGATGGGGCATACGACATGCATAAGCTTAACATATTGTTTTCATATATAAAACGTTTGACAAATTTTTCAATATATGCAATATTGCATTCAATTAATAAAAAGTACACTAAAAAAGCCATGATTCGCCTTGGCATATGTCGAATGGTTCTACCATGATCTTTTAACTATGTATAGTTCATTTTCTTTTACTGATTACGCTAATATGACACTTGCGGGATTATATATTCGAATGGATTGGTGTAAAGATAAAAACCTTGATACCGATTTGCAGATGCTGAACCCAACTTGATTATTTTAAACCAGATTAGTTAATATACCACGATCATCTAGAAGCCAGGAAAGGGAAGTGCCATGACCAGCGAATTATCGGAAAAGGAACCGGGATGGGAAAAAATTTGGGGCCAGTTTTATAGTGTAGAAATGTCGTTGGCAAAACTTGATTTGCCTTATCAATTCAAAATTTGGGAAAACAGGGCAAAAACAATGGATGTTTTGGTCAAAGAGGATTCCGGGATTTTACCGCTTATAAAAGTCGGAGATATATTTAACATGAATTACTATTCCTCCCAATCCATGTATCCCTACGAGAATGTAAAAACGGCAATTCGGCAAATAACGAAAAATGATCAGGGGCGTTTAAGGGGGCATTATTTGGTGGGATTGGAGATATTATCCGATTAAAGATAAAAGAGTTCGACGTCAATTTCATATCGACACGATGTTTTTCAAGTCACTGCGCTTTTTTTCTTGGCCATTAACACCCGATCAGAATGATTATAATCTTCAATTCGGTTTACTTCTACAAAACCGTTTATGTTTTCTAGATGAGCCTGAGCCTTTGATATTTGGCTGGGTGCCATCTCCAATAATAACCAACCTTCCGGGCTTAAATGATTTTCAGCATCTGATATAATCCTGGTAATATAGTGCATTCCCCCTTGAAAACCATCAAGAGCGAGTCTGGGTTCATGATCCCTCACCTCAGGTTCAAGGGTTTGAAAATCCTCCGATGCGATATAAGGAGGATTGGAAACGATAATATCAAAGGGCAATAATTTATCTTTAAAGGGTGCCCAAAGATCCCCTTGAACAAAAGAAATATTTTTGTCAACATGGTTTTTTTGGGCATTTAACCTGGCTATTTCGAGGGCATCTCGGGAAATGTCACTGGCCCAGATCAATGCATTTTCAAACTCCTTGGCAAAAGATACGGCAAGGGCACCACTTCCCGTGCCAAGATCCAAAATCTTAGGTTGTTCACAATGAGGTATTTTTTTGTTTTTAATTAAAGAGGCAACTTGTTCTACTAATATTTCACTTTCAGGTCTAGGGATGAGGACTTGGGGAGAAACCTTGAATTCCATGGACCAAAATTCTTGGATCCCAATGATATATTGAATAGGTTCTCTGTTGATTCTTCTCTTGACCAGTTCTCTATAACCACTTAGATCCTTTTCGCTAAGAGGTTGATCAAAATCTAAATAGAGCTTAATCCTGCTCACTTTTAACTGATGGGCCAGAAGAAGATCGGCACTCAAACGGGGATTATCTATGTTTTTGTTTTTTAAGAAATCGGTCGTGACCTCTAAAAGCCGTTTTATCGTCCATTTTTTGAGGTTCACTTTTGTCCTTTTAATGCCTCAGCTTGAAAATGGGTGATAAGGGGATCCAGGATCAAGTCCAATTGCCCTTCCAGGATAGCCTCCAGTTTGTAGAGGGTTAAGCCGATCCGGTGGTCGGAAACACGCCCTTGAGGGAAGTTATATGTCCTGATCCTCTGGCTTCTATCACCAGAACCAACCATTTGCCGACGTTCTTCCGAGATCTTGGATTGTTGTTCTTGCTGTTGTTTATCCAGCAACCTCGAACGAAGAACCTTCATAGCCTTAGCTTTATTTTTGTGTTGTGATTTTTCATCCTGGCAGCTAACCACTAACCCGGTTGGTATATGTGTTATGCGAACCGCGGAATCCGTAACATTGATATGCTGTCCGCCGCAACCCGATGAACGAAAAGTGTCAATACGTAAATCTTCGGGATTGATCTCGACATCTACTTCTTCTGCCTCCGGAAGAACGGCCACCGTAACGGCTGATGTATGGATACGGCCTTGTGCTTCAGTCTCCGGAACCCTTTGTACACGGTGAACTCCGCTCTCGTGTTTCAGCCGGCTGTAAACATCGCAACCTTCAACAAGGATAATGATCTCCTTAAAACCTCCTATGCCAGTTATATGTTGGCTGAGAATTTCCACATTCCATCCCCGTATTTCGGCATATTTTACATACATTCTGAAAAGATCCGCTGCAAACAAGGCGGCTTCTTCCCCTCCTGTGCCGGCCCTTATTTCAAGTAGTATGTTTTTCCCATCATTAGGGTCCTGGGGTAGAAGACGTATTCTTAACTCCATTTCGATTTCGGAAAGTTTTGATTTAAGTTGAGCAATCTCATCTCGCACAAGTCTTCGCATTTCCGGATCCGGATCATCCAACATCGATCGATTGTTTTCAATCTCCATCTCCACAGATTGATAACTCCTGTAAGCCTGGATGATTGGCGACAAAAGGCTGTGTTCCTTTGAATACTTTTGGAATATTTTTTGATTTTGATATATCCCCGGTTGAGACATATCATCCTCAAGCTTGTTAAAATGAGATTCAATTTCTTTAATTTTGGCAAACATAGAATGATCTTATAAAATATATAACGCGTTACTAATGATATACCGGCTGTTTCAAAAGCACGATATCAACGGTTAAACAGCCATTAAGTTTGGTCATATACTCAAAAATGCCTAGGGAAAAAGCAGGAGGATAGCATTCTTTCGGTGTGGTTAAATAACCTAAAACGATTTCCGCTAAAAAACGACGCGGTGAATGGCTCAAAGATAACTTTTAAGAATTGACAAGATTTCTTGGTGCAGGCCGCTCAATCAACCGCGTTTTACAGGGGACTTTTAACCTAATAAAATCTATAACGCCTTATTTTTGTTGAATTTGGCATACTTGCTTTTGAAACGTTCTACACGGCCGGCCGTATCGATCAATTTTTGTTTGCCGGTAAAAAAAGGATGGCACATGGAACAGATTTCCACCTTGATCTCTTTTTTAGTCGATCCTGTCTCAAATTCATTACCACATGCACAATGGACGAGTGTCTTGTGGTATTCCGGGTGAATGTCTTTTTTCATTTTGATATCTCCTTATTGGCTCATTGAATCTAAAAAGGACACATTATCCTTTGTCCCTTTGATTTTGTCCAGTAAAAATTCCATGCTGTCCACCGGGGTTAATGGAGCCAGTAATTTTCGAAGTATCCAGATACGATTAAGATCCGCTTCATTGATAAGAAGTTCCTCTTTTCTGGTCCCGGAACGATTGATATCGATGGACGGGAAGACCCTCCGATCCGTCAATTTCCTATCCAGGTGAATCTCCATATTGCCCGTTCCCTTGAATTCTTCGAATATGACCTCATCCATTCTACTGCCGGTATCTATAAGGGCCGTTGCAATGATAGTAAGGCTTCCTCCTTCTTCAATGTTTCGAGCAGCCCCAAAAAACCGTTTGGGCTTGTGCAATGCATTCGAATCAAGCCCGCCGGAAAGGATTTTTCCGCTGGGGGGAACCGTCGCATTATAGGCCCTTGCCAAGCGCGTGATGCTATCCAACAAGATTAGTACGTCGCGCTTATGTTCGACAAGCCTTTTGGCCTTTTCAATCACCATCTCAGCTACTTGAACATGTCTTTGCTGAGGCTCATCAAATGTAGAACTGATCACTTCGGCGTCAACCGAACGTTGCATATCCGTTACTTCTTCCGGTCTTTCATCAATAAGCAGTACTATTTTATGGATGCTTTTATCATTCGCGGTAACACTATTTGCGATGTTTTGGAGAAGCATGGTTTTCCCTGTTCGAGGAGGGGCCACGATCAATCCTCGCTGCCCTTTTCCAATGGGTGTCAACAGGTCCATGATACGTGTTGAATAATTATCAGACGCATTTTCCAAGGTGATTCTTTGGTTTGGATATAATGGTGTAAGGTTATCGAAAAGAATTTTTTCGCGAGCGATTTCGGGATCTTCATGGTTAACCTGTTCCACCTTTAGGAGCGCAAAATATCTCTCCGTATCTTTCGGGGGACGTATTCGTCCGGAAACCGTATCCCCCGTTCTCAGATTGAAACGTCTTATTTGTGACGGGGATATATAGATATCATCTGGCCCGGGCAGATAATTGGCATCCGGGGCCCTCAAAAAACCAAACCCATCGGGTAAAGTCTCAAGGACCCCTTCGCCATATATGAGTCCATTCTGTTCAGAGTGGGCTTGAAGCAGCGAAAATATTAGGTCTTGTTTTGGCATACCTGTTGCGCCTTCAATATTGAAGTCTTTCGCCATCCTCGTTAGTTCGCTGATTTTCATTTTCTTAAGTTCAACTAGGTTCATGATGAATGCTCCGTTTAATTATTTCTTCATTAATTGCCCTCAGGATTCAATGCCATAATTCTTTTTATCACTCTTTAAGGTGGCTCTTCCCTATATATCCTTTGTTAGACGATAATAAGTTTAATAATGATAATAAATTACATATAAAAATATGATAATACCGTTTTTGATTATTCAAATTACAGTGAAAGGCATGATTAAACTCATTAAATCCATATGGCATGCGCCAAGACTTAAAAATTTTTGGTATTCGGGTAGCCTGTAAAGGGAACGGCCCGGCAGATCTATATATTGCACTGGATCTCAATTCAATCGAATAAACAGATGCACTCCCGAGGGAGATTTTCTGATGATAGTAAGAAATCCATTTCTGTGAGTTAGTTTAGGTTGTGCTGTAGATTACCCGTGAAGTTTGTATGATATCCGGTTTATACCGAATCCTCCGAAAGGTAGGAATTTTATCATTAATATTATTATATACATCTCATTGCTTTAGATGTCAAGTCATTTTATCATTCACTCGCATGCCCTGCTATTCATGCCTTTGTCTTCAGATTAACCGACCGTAATTTTTCTATGACATGAGCCATATCCTCCGCTATGGGGGCATGAAATTCACAATACCTTTTTGTTTTGGGATGGACGAATCCGATATACTCTGCATGGAGCATTTGTCTTTTAATCGAAGGAGCAATATCTAAAAAAAGAGATGGATATCTTTTCCACCAACGCTGCTTGAATCCATATACGGGATCACCGGCGATGGGGTGACCCATATGTGAAAAATGAACCCTGATTTGGTGTGTTCTTCCTGTTTTTGGTCTAACAGATATTAAGGAAAAACAATCCGCGAACTCTTCTATTTTTTCCCAATAGGTTAATGCGGATTTACCATTCGACAATGATACCGTCATTTCCTTTCTTCGATTTGGGTGACGGGCTATCGGGAGATCCATTTTGCCCTTTTTTGTGGTTACAATTCCATGAACAAGGGCCAGATACCTTTTTGTTATTGAACCCTCCTTAAATTGACTGGCCAAGAAGTTGTGCGAAAGATCGTTTTTTGCGACTACTAAAACCCCAGACGTATCTTTGTCAATACGATGGACAATACCAGGCCTAAGGACACCCCCAATTCCAGACAAATCCCCGCAGATTTGAAGAAGTCCATGCACTAGTGTCCCTTTTGAATGCCCCGGCGCGGGATGAACCACAAGTCCGGGAGGTTTGTTAAGCACTATCAGGGAGTCATCTTCATAAATAATGGAGAATATGATGGGCTCCGGTTCTAAATGATACGGAATAACTGGTGGAACGCTCAGTGAAATGGAATCATTTGGTTTTATTCGATAACTTATCTTTGGAGAATGACCATTAACCTTTACAAACCCATCTCTAATGAGTTCCTGAATTCTAGACCGCGTCAGGTCATTGATCTGAAGGGCCAGAAAGGAATCTATACGCTGATTGCTCTCATTATCAGCTATAACAAAACAATAATCCTGTTCCGACACGTGACCCACGATTATTAATCGCTAAACAAACTTTTTTACTCCACACAGATTCCGCTGTATCTTACATCAAACATCATACGAAAGTGAATAACCGTTTTTAGCTAGATTCAATGAATTTTCTAAAATGAGTAGATTATCATTATTGCATAGGGTTAGGGGCGAAAATTTTATCAAGATCTTTTTCGATCTGTTTTTCCGCTACCTTCTTTGCAAGGGATATTTCTTTAACCAACAAACTTCGTGCGGTGTCCAACATTTTTCGCTCACCGAAAGATAGATCTTTTTCTTCCTTTAGCATTAAAAGATCTCGATAAACCTCGGCTACCTCAAAGACGGATCCGGTTTTTATTTTATCCATATATTCTCTATAACGCCTGTTCCATGTTTGGTTGTCGATGATCACATCTTTTTTCTTTAAAATAGAATATAATTTCGGAACCTCACTTTGGCCAATAATCTCCCTTAATCCAACATTATTCACGTTTTGAGTCGGGACCATAATCTTCATATTGTTTTCAAGTATCCTGATGACATAAAATTCTAGAGTGCATCCTGATATTTCCTGACTCTCTATTCGCTCGATAATTCCTACTCCATGGGCAGGATAAACCGCCAAATCACCTTTTTTAAACATCTATTGCTCCCGATCATCAAAAGTTTTTAAATTAATATCCATCTATCCGCCAATAAATATGAACACAAACCCTTTATCATCTGTTTTAAATATTTAGATTATATCAAATAAACATCCGAGTGTCGAATGATACCTTCGTTAAATATTTATAATATTAAAAGGATTCCAGCTGTTGGGAGAATAGGGGCAATAACCAATGAAACGACTGACATCAGTTTTATAAGGATGTTCATCGCAGGTCCGGCTGTATCCTTAAAAGGATCTCCTACAGTATCCCCCACAATGGCTGCCTTGTGATTGTCAGATCCTTTTCCACCGACATGCCCTTCTTCAATGTATTTCTTTGCGTTGTCCCAAGCGCCGCCACCGTTGACCATAAATAGGGCCAGAAATGCCCCCATAACTGTTGCACCCAACAACATGCCACCCAAGGTTTCACTTCCCATCAAGAAACCGATGGCCACCGGTGTCAACACGGCAACCAAACCTGGTGCAACCATTTCTTTTAAGGCAGATGTGGTGGCAATGGAGACGCAGGTTTTGTGATCAGGTTTAACGCCGTCCCTCCCTTCTAGCAATCCGGGAATTTCCCGAAATTGACGTCGAATTTCCTCAACGATACGAAAAGCGGCTTTTCCAACTGACGTCATGGTCAAAGCCGCACAAAGCATGGGGACCATAGCACCGATAAATGCGCCGATTATAACAAGAGGGTTTTTTATGTCGATCACATCCAATCCAGCTGCTTGTGTAAAGGCCACGAACAGTGCAAGTGCCGTTAGGGCCGCTGATCCGATGGCAAAGCCTTTCCCAATCGCTGCGGTGGTATTTCCAAGGGCATCCAGCACATCCGTTATTTTTCGAGTTTCGGTTCCTAATCCCGACATCTTAGAAATACCCCCGGCATTATCTACTATTGGGCCATATGCATCGACCGTCATGATGGCACCGACCGTGGCCAACATGCCCAAGGCTGATAGTCCAATTCCGTAAATACCCGCAGCTTGATATCCTATAAATGTTGCAGCACAAATGCCCAAGATGGGGAGATATGTTGATTGCATACCAACAGCTAACCCAGCTATAATAACAGTTGCCGGGCCTGTTTTGGATTGTTCAGCGATACGTCGAACAGGTGGACCGGAGGTATAATATTCGGCGAGCAGCCCAATGACAATGCCGCAGAGAAGTCCGGAAAATATGGCCCAGAAAGTACCCCACGGCATGCCCACGGCGAAGGTTATAATGGCAGTCAAAAACACAAAGATAACCGCAGCCACAAAGGTTGTATATCTTAACGCGCTCGCAGGATCTCCGCCTTGAAATATCTTTATTGAAAATATACCGGCAAACGAACTGAGCAATCCGGCCATTACAACCAGCATGGGCATAGCCATATACATGAGTCTGATCGACTTTTCTTCCATTCCTTGAAGGGCAGGGAATTTGGCATAAAATTCTGGCGAAATGGATAAAGTTGCTCCTATCGCAATGGTTGCGATCACCGATCCAACAAATGATTCAAAGATATCCGCACCCATCCCTGCAATATCGCCGACATTATCCCCAACAGTATCGGCGATAATACCCGGGTTACGGGGGTCATCCTCGGGAATGCCTGCTTCCACTTTTCCCACCAGATCGGCACCAACATCCGCAGCTTTCATATATACACCGCCCCCCACACGAGCAAAAAGGGCTATGGAACTGGCGCCCATGGCAAATCCATTAATGTATTTTGCCGTCATCGGTTCCCCACCATAAAACCAAAACCAAAATCCCAATCCTAAGAGTCCAAGGCCTGCGACGGTCAAGCCCATCACGGCGCCTGAAAAATAGGAAATATTTAAGGCTTTGGTCTGACCAAATCTGCTTGCCGCCTCGGCTGTTCTAGAATTCCCGCGCGTTGCTGCTGTCATTCCCGAAAAACCAGCTATCATAGAGCAGGCAGCACCCGTCAAAAAGGAGATGGATGTTTTCCAATCCCCCAATAGTGGCCGCAATAATAAAAAGACCGCAGTGATAAAGAGCATCAGGATAAAATATTCTCGCTTTAAAAAGGCCATGGCGCCTTCATGAATCATTTCTTCCAGCTCTTGCATTATTTGATTGCCGTTAGGCTGTTTTTTTACATAGAGAAATACGGCCATCGCAATGAGCAGACTTGCGATTCCGAGAAAGGGGGCTAGGACGGTTAGCCTTTGCATCTTTTCCATGCCTCCTTACCTTCTTTTTTTCTCATTAATCTGTCTCATTACAGATTCCAAACCGTCTAGAATAAATAGTTGACAGGCCAGAACAGCAAATTTGTTCATCCTTATCGCTTCATCTCGTTGTTCTTCATAGAAAGGGGAAAGAACGTAATTCTCTAAAGTTTCTTCAAACAATGGTCGCCCTATCCCCATTTTAACCCTAGAAAAGTCCGTATTACCCAAGTAATCTATTATGGACTGTACACCTTTATGTCCTCCTGATCCCGAATGACTAACGATTTTTAATTGTCCCATTGATAGATCAAGATCATCATGGACAATAAGTATGTCTTTACTAGGGATTTGATAAAATTCCGCACACGCCTTAATGGATTTTCCGCTCAAATTCATGTAAGTTAAAGGGCAAAGAAGGATAGCTTTTTTACCTTTATAGTCGATCGCTGTGTTTATCGAATGAAATTTTTGGTCTAATAAACGGACACCCAGTTTTTCACTTAATAAAGAGATGACAGTAAAACCGATATTATGTCTTGAGTTTTTATACCTTGGCCCAGGATTGCCAAGACCAGCAATTAAATTCACATGTTAGGCTTGTCTGCCCTCACCCCACTTTCCTTTAGGGTCCCCTGCCCGATAAAACCGTTATCACTAATTTTTGAGAATAAATATTTCTCTATTAGGCTGGTTTAGATTCCGCCTCAGGCACCTTTCCTGCCTCTTCCTCGCCTTCACGCTCGATTGATTCTTTTTCAGTTGAAATGGTTGGAGCGAAGACTACGGCGATAGGTAAAGACGGATCTTGTGTTGCCTTTAAACCTTCAGGTAAAGGGATATTTCCAAGTTGAATGGAATCTCCTATCCCCAAATCGGATACATCTACCTCAATAAAATCAACAAGCTTATCAGGTAAACAGGAGATGGTGATCTCTCTTCGCGTATGCTGTAAGATCCCTCCATCCGATACCCCTTTTGGAGTGTTGACCAAGTGTATGGGGATATCGATGGTCAGCTCCTTGTCCATAGATATTTCATAAAAATCGGCATGAAGGTAGGTATCCGTGATAGGGTCAACCTGGAGCTCTTTCAACATTACGGTCTTGGAATCATTTTCCCCGTTCGATGCTATCTGAAGTCCGATAATGATATTTTCACCAGCGGTCTGTCTCATCAATTTATTAAACTCCGAATATTCAATGGAGAGCATTTTGGGATTGGCTTTGGGGCCATAAAAAATAGCTGGAATCTGATTTTTTCTCCTCATGTTTTTGACTGATTGTTTTCCTTTATGTTCTCTAATATGAGCTGATAATGTGTATTGGGTCATTTAATACCTCCTGAAATATCCTATATATTTTTTTACCAATAAATTTTCGTATTACCGGCAAAACGCAAAATTCGATGTATCATTATAAAAACGAAATTTTTCACAAAGCCCGGGAAAATAAATGCGCCTATTTATATAGGCGCTTAATCTTTAAACAAATAATGTGCTGACAGAATGTGAGTTAAATATTCTTTTAATGGTTTCGCCGAGCAGATCCGCAACAGAAAGCACAACGATTTTGGGACAATTTTCCGCCTTTTCGTTAAGAGGGATTGTATTGGTTACCACTAACCGATCAATCGGAGAAGATTCTATCCTTTCAATCGCAGGCCCGGATAGAACCGGATGGGTACAACATGCGAAAATTTTAGCCGTACCCCTTGCTTTTAGCGCGGAAGCCGCCTGTGTCAAGGTGCCTGCTGTATCAACCATATCATCTAATATAATAGCTGTCTTGCCATCAACTTCACCAATAATATTCATGGCTTCAGCGATATTGGGTGCATCGCGTCGTTTATCAATAATAGCCAAAGATGCTGAAAGTCGCTTTGCAAAAGCCCTCGCTCTTTCCACACCACCGGCATCAGGGGAGACAATGACAACATCATGATTATTAAAATGATTTTGTATGTATTTTAACAGGAGGGGGGCTGCATATATGTTATCCACCGGGATATTAAAATAACCTTGAATCTGCCCGGCGTGTAAATCTAACGATACAACCCTATCCGCGCCGGCAGTGGTAATCAAATCTGCGACTAATTTTGCCGTGATGGGCACTCTGGGTTTGACCTTACGATCTTGACGACCATAACCATAATATGGAATAATTGCGGTTATTCGTTTGGCAGAGGCTCTCTTTAAAGCATCCATTATGATTAAGAGCTGCATTAAGTTATCATTGACGGGTGTACATGTGGATTGAAGGATAAAGGCATCTCTGCCCCGTGTATTTTCATGTATTTCAATCTGAGTTTCCCCGTCGCTGAAGGTTTTAGCGCTCATCTTCCCAGGTTCAATTTCAAGATAATTACATACTTCCTGGGTCAACATCGGATTGGAGGTGCCACCGAATAATTTCATGGTCTTCCCATCGTCTCCTCGTCATGTTAATCTAGCAGCTTTGTTGGCTGGGGTGGGAGGATTCGAACCTCCGAATGCGGGCTCCAAAAACCCGTGTCTTACCGCTTGACGACACCCCAGTATAAAAGCTCATAATATTAAGTAACCGGCACAACCTTGTTAAAAAAGCCTTAGCCAGTCACTTACCACTATGAACTATTATTCCCAACTCTTAGCTAAAAATAATTCCCCTAATTGATAAGGTAAAAGATAATCCTTTGCTGAGCGTGCTTTTCTTTCAGATGAAAACAGCCCAAAAACACTTGGGCCGCTTCCCGACATAATTGCTCCTTCCGCACCAGTGTCCATCAGCATTCGTTTAATGGTCTCAATTATTGGAAAATGGGCAGAAGTGACCTGTTCCAGATCATTTTCAAGTATGCGGGAGATGGCGAAAGAATCTTGTTCCAAAATATTCAATATAGAGATATCTTTATTTCTTGTCAACTCCAATCTATAGTTCTTATAGACCCATGCCGTTGAAACGTTAATAGGTGGAGTAACAATAATATACCAAAATTTCGGCCAATCCTTTAATGGTTTAATGACATCACCGATTCCGCTGGCAATAGATGGCTTACAATACAGGAAAAAAGGTACATCCGCCCCAATCTGAGCCGCCAATTGATGAAGTTCCCGATTTGCTATAGGCTTTGAATTCATTCTATTGAGCATTAAAAGGATGGCAGCCGCATCACTGCTGCCACCGCCTAACCCTGCCGCAACCGGGATCTTTTTTGTAAGTTTTATCGAGATGCCTTTATCAATACCGACTTTGTCATAGTAGGATCTAACCGCTCGATATACCAGATTGCTTTCATCTTTCGGGACGTTATATCCTTCTGAGAAGATTTCGATTCGATTTTCATCAAGTGGACGGATTTCAAGATAATCGGTAAGGTCGACTGGGACCATAATAGATGTTAGTTCGTGAAAACCATCCGGTCGACGAGAAGTAATTTTTAAGCGGATATTTACCTTGGCGGGAGTTTGGAATTGAAGAATAGAAATTTGCATTTCTTTTTAAAAATTAAATTTTCTTTATCGATGACAAAACCCGATCCAAGGTTTGTCAGTCGATATTTTTACAAATTTTATTTCGATATAAACTCTTGAAAGATTTGGTAAAGAAGTCATTTTACTGAAACGGACCTTTAAATCAGAGAGTTGAGCAACTCTTCTGTAATCATAGCCAAGGGTATCTTTATTTTTGATTCTTCCTTAAAGAACAGGGTTGTTAAAATATTTTTATTTTGATGCCTTCACGAATCTCAACCGAAGATCCGTCAAAATATTATCCAGAAATTGTCTTTCATCATCAGCAAGATTGCCTTTGGTTTTTTCCTTCAACATGCCAATGATATCTATGGAATGCTTTGCTAAATCGAGGTCTTTTTTAGTCTCTCCACTTTGGGGGTCAGATATTTCACCCATATGTAAAAGAGCGGATGAACTGAGGCTGAATATTAGAGTGTTAAAATTAACCTCAGGTAGTGGAGCTTTCCCTAACTCTTTTTGTTTTGTTTCATGTTTCCCTTCTTTTTCTGCCTTTTCTTCTTCTTTAATATGACCTTTCTCATCAAATGATCTTTTATCTTTAATAATAAAACCTTTTTCCTCTTCGGTCATTTTCTAGCTCCTTTCATATAAGAATACATAATAATACTTCCTTTATGACCAATAAAAAAAGGAAAGTTCTCATCCACTGGTAATAACTATATCACTTCTATGTCTCTTGTATTCCACCAGGCTGATCAAAATCTAAATACAACATCAACAAGGTTTTATAAAAGAACCTTCTAATATACAATCACTCCGTTATAACTCAATCCTTCTAACCGAGAAGATATTTTCCAAGCCACGCAATTCTTCAATAATCTGGTCATTATTAGGTGATATATCTGTTGTTAACAAGATGACGTTTTGTTTTTCAGCCTTTGCCTGGCTAACCGCCATTTGAGAGATATTTATATTATGGCTTCCCAAGAGGCTTGCGATACTTCCAATCACGCCTGGGACATCTCGATTATGGATCAGTAGGTTATGTCCTTCCGGGATGGCCTCCAAATAAAAATCGTTTATTCGAAGGATACGCTGTAAGGTTTTACCAAATATTGTGCCGGCTACAATGTTTTCACCTTCCGGTGATATAACACGTAAAACAATAAGGTTAGTAAAGTCTTCTGATGTCTTCGTCTTTGATTCGACCACCTTGATTCCCCTTTTGGCGGCGATCATTGAAGCATTTATGAAGTTTACATCATCTTTTAGAATAGGGGTCAAAAGGCCTTTAAGCAAGGCGGTGGTCAACGGTGTGACATCGTAGTCTGTGATTTTACCAGAATATTCTACATATACCTCTTCGATACCACTATCAATAAGCTGTGTTTGAAAGGACCCCATCTTTTCAGCCAGCGAAGCAAAGGGGCGAAGAATGTTCATTAATTCAGCGCTGACACTGGGGACGTTTACGGCATTTTTGACGGTGCCATGAAGTAGATAAGCCACAATTTGATTAGCCACGTCCCTTGCAACGTTTTCTTGAGCCTCAAGCGTAGACGCCCCTAGATGGGGGGTGCAAATAAAATTAGGCAGGCTCATTAACTTTATTTCTCCAGGAGGCTCCTTTGCGAAAACATCAAAGGCCGCTCCAGCTAGGTGACCCGATTCAAGAGCGTCGTAGAGATCATCTTCGTTGACGATCCCTCCCCGAGCACAGTTGATCAACATAGCTCCCTTTTTCATCTTCGCTAAAGTATCTTTATTGAATAAATTGACCGTTTCATCCGTCTTAGGCGTATGAATGGTTATATAGTCCGCTCGTTGAAGTAATTCCTCAAAAGAAACCGGTTCAAGATCTATACTTTCCAGGGTTTCCGGCTTAATATATGGATCAAAAACAATAACGTTCATCTTCATGCCCTTAGCACGATCAGCCACAATCTGACCAATATGCCCTGCGCCTATTAAGCCTAGGGTTTTATTGAAAAGCTCTCTCCCTTGTAACTTCTTTTTTTCCCATTTTCCCTGCTTTAGAGACGAAGTCGCCTGAGGTATATTTCGTGAAAGGGCCATAATCATAGACATCGTGTGTTCCGCCGTTGTAATTGTATTCCCTTCCGGTGTGTTCATTACCACAATCCCTTTTTGACTTGCAGCAGGGATATCTACATTGTCCAGACCGATACCCGCGCGACCAATAGCCTTTAATTGGGTAGCGGCTTCAATAATTTCCGTTGTTACCTTTGTGGCACTCCGAATTGCCAATCCATGATATTGGCCGATAATATCTTTTAACTCTTCGGGCTTCAGACCCACTTTGACATCCACTTCAATACCGGGTGTCTCCTTAAATATTTTTACCCCTACTTCTGATAAAGAATCACTGACAAGGACCCTCATTTTCCACCCTCCCCTGATAAAATTAAGTTAACTATAATTAAGTGGATCTAAATTGTTTTCATCCTGATGTCATTATTCCATCGTCTTCCTGATCACCATGATATACCACACAACTGGATCGCGAATTTTCACCTGTTTTGATATCAGGTTATCAAGATTGCTTTCGTAACATTTCCCGAACTCGATAGTCAATTAAAATTACTGAACTTGTGCATTTCTAAAGGAACAAAATCTCCAAATCCATTGGAATATCAATGAATTAAACGCAAATTTGGAGTGGAGAAGTTTATTTGGGCTAAATGCAATGATTTCAATGGGTTATAAGATTTTTATGCAGTTTCGGAAAATCAAATATCCAATAACGTCGCTGCAGCCATATTTATTTTACATTTCTAGGCGAAGATGTCATATTTCTTTTATTCTCTTAAGGGGATTATAATAATGGGTTTCATCGAGGTTGATCTATTTTCGGATGATGTGGATAGTTGTGCACATCCAGTGGCGGAAAGCTTCAGGGATCTATTGGAGGAAGTAGCGGAGTCCTATAACTGCAAACTCCAATCATTTGACGTTGATCATGGTATCGTGATGTTTTCATTTGATTGTGACGAATTGACGGCAGAGATACTTAAGTTGTTGCAATCCGATGATTCAACCTAGATTACCATCATTTTTCTTTTACTAGCTTAAGAATAATCAACACCACCAATCCCACGACTCTCCATTTTAAGATCCGGAAGCAAGATCACCATTGCGGTTATGAACCAGAATGGTTCCATGATTCGTACGATGATAAAGGTATTTGCGCCGATTGCGTGGAATAAAAGCCCGATAAATGCGGCCAAAAAGCCCATTGAAAGGCCTCTCTGAAAATGTGCTGAAGATGATTTAAAGATTTCATAGGTCTGTCGGAATATGGTTGCCATCAAAAAAAAGTATGTAACCAATCCTAAAAACCCAGTTTCTGTTATTATGCGGATATACTGTGCATCAACGAATCGATATCCTGTTACGCCATGACCTATCAATGGATGCTTCATCCAATCCTTTGAGGCATCCTTCCAGCTATTTACTCGGGCCGTGGTGGAGGTGTCTAGTTTGACACCCCTTATCTCCATTACGTCTGTGCGGTTTTTTCCTTGAGTAAAGGTATAAGTTATTCTGTCTTTGGCCGGCTTGGGGGCTGTAAAGGGGAGGCTGATACTGATCAGTATGAGTCCTGCCAAAACCCAATTCCTTTTCTCCGATAACCAGAGAAATGCCAGAATTGCCGGAACTGCTGCAAGATAAGAGCTTCTCGATTGCGTATATAGGAGAGGAATGAAAAAAAGGAATATCAAAATACCGTAGATCAACCGGTTCCGGAAGGAAGGCGTCGTTAAAAAAAGACCGATAACAATGGATACCATAAAAACGAGATATCCGCCAAAAGTGTTCGGTTCTCCTGATGCGCCCTCAAATGGGGCCGTGACCCGGCCACCGCCGGGAATCTGCATAATAGCTATGACAGAGACAATGATGCATGTGATAAGCATCGCCCATAGAAAATAGGTCATTTGCCGATAATTCTTAAGGTGGTTAACTACCATGAAATAAATAATCATGTATTCAAAATATTTAAGCACAAAGAGTAAGCCGGTTTTAAGATGGACTTTTCCAAAAACAGATCCAAAAAGGGTAGCAATCATGCAGATAATGATATAATAAGCGATCGGTTTGTTTAAAGGGGTTCGAAGGAAAAGCCCCAAGTCCTTATTAATAGACATTTTTGCAAGCCAACTGAATCCAATAATAAGTAAAATGATATCATCCATCCGAAGCGTCACCCCTCTGCCGAGGGTTGCACCTTGCGTTGTTCCGATATTAAATTCAGGGCTTAAAAGCATGGAAAAAATCAATATATAAAGAGCGAAATCCGTACTAATAAAACTAAGGATAAAAATGGCCGTACCAACTCCTAATCCTATGGTTTGTAGCATCGTAAGTCTGGGCAATAAAACGGCAAATATGGAGAGAATAAAAAAAAGAATGATTAAAGGAAGGATAAATTGGATTGAACTTTGACCCTTATTGTTTATTCCATTTCTTTTCGCTTCATTTCTCAAATCAATATTTCTCCAATAGGCTATAGAGGAAAAATAAAGGTTGAAAGACTTTTAAGGCAGGAATGAAAGTCGTCTTTATAGAAGAAAGGCTTTTCATTATTTCATAAGAATAGGTTTTTTCATAGACTCTTCAACGGACTTCTCAATAGGAATTTTTACTTGCTTTTTCTGGACAGGTTGGTGTGATTCGTCAACTTTTTTTGCTATCAGAATATGATAGAGCCTTGGGGGGTCTATTATCCCATTTTGCCAAAGGATGCCTGCGGCAAGGCATATCAAAGCTAAAACAATGAAAAACCATATGATCATTGAACTCCGCTTCTTTTCACTTCCCTTGGGAAAAAGGCTTTTTGCGCTTGTAGGCAAAATACTGCTATTGCTTAACGGATCGTGATTCTTGGCTTTTTTCCCAAAAAAGGAAAACAAATGTTTTGATTTCGCGTTTCCATAGCTTTTTTCACCTTCTCCATAATAAGACTGATAGTATCGAAATTCTTGAAAATCCGGGCTAATATCGGGTCTCATTCCATTCAGGATAACTCCGATAATATTACATTTGACCTGTTCCAATTGACTGGCGGCTCTTTTTAACAATCCTCTGGATACGGAGCCAACCCGATAAACAATAAGGACTCCATCCACTTTTGTCCCCAAGATAGCCGCATCAGCCGTAGAAATGATGGGGGTTGAGTCAAAAATAATAATATCGTATTCTTGTTTTACCTCAGCAATGAATTCCAACAATCTTTTTGATTCAATCAGTTCCGCAGGATTGGGTGGGAGCGTGCCTGACGTAATAATATGTAAATTATCCATTCCAGGAGTCATCATCACCTCATCCATGGTCATTTTACCCATGATGATATCCGTAATGGTCTTCACGGTATCCCGCCAAGGATAGGTTCCCAATAAAATATCCGTAAGACCTGGAATGACTTCCAGGCCAAACGCCTTAGCTAACATGGGTTTTCTTAAATCCGAACCCACGAGAAGGGTTTTTTGGCCTGCTTGGGCCATACTTAAGGCAAGATTGATTGAGACTTGGGTTTTACCTTCTTGAGGAGATGTGCTGGTGACTGCAATGGTTTTAACAGCATCAGCTTCTTTAAATTGAATATTGGTCCGTATGGCCCGATAGCTTTCAGCAATCATGGTTTTGGGCGCAAAATGGGATACAAGATATATTGCTTTCCGGACAGTATGCTCATCAATCTCGTTGAATTTAATTTTTAAGTTTTCCAAAATGTCCTTGATCTCTGCTTGAGGAATAACCCCAAGGACTTTAGCTCCCAGAGTTTCCTCCACATCCTCTATGGCGCCCAACGATGTATCAAACGTCTCTATAATAAAAGCGAAAATCAAACCTAGTACAACCCCTATGACAAGACCCATTGCACCGGTGGTTTTTGTCTTGGGGGGATTAACCGGTGTCGTGGGTTTGATGGCCGGTTTGACAATGATGACCTCTTCCGGCCGCTCGGCCTCGCGTATCTGAGCCTCTTGGTTCCTTTGCTCTAAAAGCGCCGTCATATCCCGCAACGATTCAGCCTCTCTTTTTAGGCGCTCATACTCCAGCCTTTTTTCCATTAAGAGATTGATTTTTCGATTTTCTTTGTTTAATTCATTCGTTAATTCCGTTTTGATTTCGTCAATCCGATCTACTTGTATTTGAAGCAGCATCTGCATCTTGCGGGCGTTTTCCATGATTTTACGATTGATCGCGATCACTTCAGGGTGTTGATCCGTAAAATCCTCCAACAGGGTATCTCTTTTAAGTAAGAGTTCCACAAGATTATCGGTCGTTGTTTCGTATTGACGATCGGCTTTGGTTGAATAAAAATTAATATCCGTCGCTGATGCATTCTTGATGAAATCTTCAATCCTTTCGGATAAGGCCTTAAGCTCCCGCTGGTCCATACTCTGTTTGCGAATTTCGTCTTGAATTTCATTGACCCTGAGTAAGATATTTTCACTCTGCATATCGATGGAGACCAACTGGTTTTTCCGGCTGAATTGGTTGAGATCTTCTTCCGCTTTTTGGAGTTTTTGCTGCATGGTCTCTAATTGATCACCGATATATTGAATAGCCTCTTTTGTTCGTTTATTTTGCTGCTCAGCATGTAATTGTTTGTATGTCAAGGCGATGGTCTTGGCCAATTCTTTTGAAAATTCGGGATTTGAATCCGTTACTTTTATATCGAGGATATTGGTATATTCTTGCCTGATCACAGCAATCTTGGACTGAAGCTCTTCTATTTTGATATTGATCTCGGGTTTTAGGTTAAGCGGGTCCGTTTCAGTATCTTTGGGGATGATGCGCAGTGTCTTGGCAACTTCAATCAAAACCGGATAACCTTTGATAATAGCGATCTGGGTCTGGATGTCATTATCTCCATACCAGCTAAGTGCTTTTGCATAGAGGCCTTCAAGTGTTGTCTCTTTTTCAAATTTGATGCTGCAAAATGAGGTATATAAAGGGGTGGGCGCTTGAATGGTTGCGAAAAGCGTAGTAAATGCACATAATAGGACCGCTGTAATGATGACGATATACTTTCGCTTTTTAAGTATCCGCCAATATTCTCGAAGGTTTATATCATACTGTGCCAAAATAGCCTCTTATGCCTCATCAACGACTGATATCCAGATAATTTCGGGTGGAATATGCGTCCTGATATTTTTTTGGATAGAAAAGGAAATCAAGCAAAGGGGTTGTGTTCACGATCCATTCATTGATATCACCAATCAGCATTCTTGGAATATATATTAAATCACCATCTTGAAGTGTTATGTTTTGAGTTAAATCGGCTTTTCTGAGAAGGGCTTTTAGATCCGCCATCATCACAAGAGGACCGTTTTCTTCCTGGCCATAACCCCGGACAATGAGCGTATTCTCCTCCTTGGCCAAGGAGGTGAAGCTTCCAGCCAGTGCAATGGCACCTAATAAATCCTGTGCATCCTTAAGCGGGTAAATCCCTTGGGTCGAAACTTCACCCATAACATAAACCCTCTCACCGTAGATGGAAAGGGCTGGCATATCCACGACATCGCCGTCATCAATGATCACATTCTTGCTCCCATCGCCCTTTTCAATAATATCATAAAGATTGATCAAATATGTTTTCCCTTGTCGGATGAGCTTAACCTTTTTGATATCTGCGTCAACCGTGTATCCCCCTGCCATGGCGATAAATTCCATAAGTGTGGTTTTGCCTTGAAGGGGGATTTTACCACTGGCGGCTTTTGATGCGTAAGAAACTCGAAGTGCAGCGAGTTCTCCTAAAGCGGTAGCGAATTTGCTATTAAATTCTGTTACAATAACATCAATCCTAGGGTTCTTGATGTAGTTTGAGAGTTCTTTCGTAAGCCGTTCATCCAATTGACTGGACGTCAGGCCTGCCACTGATAGGTCATCAATAAAGGAATAGGAGATCTTTCCCCTATTATCTACTGTAATGGTGGCCAAAGAAACTTCAGCACCATTATGAGAATAGATTTCCAGAGCGTCCAGGGGACCGATTCGATATTCAGGAACGCCAGATAATTCGATGAATACCTTGTTTTTTGAGACTTTACTCATTTCTGCGATTTCTTGGATCTTCTCTTGCGTCTGAGTTCTTTTTATAACACGTTGATCTTTGGCCACAATCAGGTCTTTCACCGGGGTTCCCTGAACGGCCGTGGATGAATAACATGCAGGCAGAAAACATAAAAAAGTGATAAATATAATAAAACTAGTTAGAGAATTTGTATTTAGGGTAAAATAATGACCAATTAATATAACATGATTATGACAGTTCATTTTCATTCACGCTACCCTCGATATACAGAAGGGGATTATCAGATAAAGATATCACCTGACGTTCTTTCAGATACCGCCCTGATCCATCATAAATACATTCAATAGTTGGTCTGAGTGGTTGGTCAGGGTTTGTGGAGATGACCCTGCCAATAGACCGATTATTTAACCTGACATATGAATTGACGGGAAATAAAGAGATTTGATTCAGAAAGACCTTCACGATTCTCTGGGGAAACAGGCCTCTGCTGGCCTCAATAATCGATTTGATGGCATCGGTTTGAACGAATTTATCACGATAAGGCCTCTTCTTTATCATAGCTACATAAACATCAACCAGGCCGATGATGGATGCCAGTTCCGTGATCTCAGGGCCTTTCAAACCTCTAGGATAACCAGAACCATCTGATCTTTCATGGATTTGCAATGCCACATTTGCGAGCCATTGATATCGTTCGCCCATCCGTCCAAGCATCTCCGACCCAATCTCCGGGTGTCCCTTGATGACAAGTACTTCATCTTTTGTCAATTTGCCTTCTTTTTTTAAAATATTATCAGGAATCCGATACATGCCAACATTTTCTAAAAATCCGGCGAGGCCCAAACGTAAAAGCATCTTAGTATCATAATCCATCCCTTTTCCGATTTTTAGAGCCGTGAAAGTTACATCCACAGCATGTATGACCATTTCGTCCAAATGCCCTGGGACTGACATGGAATAGTCATAGAGTTCATCAATAAGATTTTTATTGATAACTTCGTGAAGGATTGAAAGGATCGGTGAAGGGCTGATACCTTGATCGTTTATAATCCGTTCTTTTATTTCCGCGGCTTTTTCGATGAATTTTTTATAGTAAGCAATAGCCTCCGCGCTGAAATTATCAATCAGAGAAGTTTCAAAAAAAAGACCTCCATCATCCGTCCCCATTAAAATCTGAGATTCGCTTAACATGATTTTATCTTTCTCAGATCCTTGATGACGAGTGTCTTTTATGTCACCCTTATCTTCTCCCATTTTTACGATATCAGAAAAGCGCACCATCGTTTATTATATTCTCCACTAGCTTAGTGCCGATCTTTGATTCTTGTGTGCTAAATCCTATAAGAAGGGATAAGTCGCAAAAGTTGTTGATCTTTCTTGGAACCCCTTTTGTGTACTCATAAATACGTTGAATAGCTTCTATGCTGAAGGCATTTTCCTTTCCACCTGCTTTTTTTTGTCGAAATATAATATATTTGAGTGTGTCTTCAAAATCAAATGGTGTTAGATGGTATTTAATGGCAATTCTTTGGTTAAGCTGCTCAATATCTCTAACTTTGCCTCGCAATTCAGGCTGACCAAGTAAGATGATGGTTAATAAGAATCGGTCATTCAATTGGAAGTTTAGTAAAAGCCGAATTTCTTCAAAGGTGGAGCCATTGAGTAACTGTGCTTCATCAACAATGAGAAGGGTGTTTTTATCTCTCCGAATATTCTCAATCATCCTGTCATTCAGCATTCGAAGACACTCGACTTTTGTGTGGGGGGTATGGTTGATCCCAAATTGGTATAAGACTTCTTGTAGAAATTCATCAGCTTCCAACTTCGGATTGATGATAAAGGCTATATCATACTTTTCTCCAGAGAATCTTTGAGTGTATACTTTTGATAAGACCGTCTTGCCACAACCAATCTCACCAGATAGCATAGCCCCTCCCTTTCGCATCTGGGCCGCGTAAATAAGCCGAGTCAACGCCTCCTTATGAGATGAGGAGAGGTAAAAAAATTTCGGATCAGGGACATTTTCAAAAGGGAAATCAATAAATCCCCAATAGTCAAGGTACATATTGGTCATCTCATGATTATTTACTTGAATGCAATTATGCATAAAATTACATATTTGTCAACATATATTCTTAAATTATATATACTTATGACAAAAGGTTATAAAGATTGCATAATAAGTGTTTATTGTGCTAAAGGAGAGGCGATCACCAAAATGATGCAGGGACCTTGCCCCGTATTTATTAAACAATGTCTTGATCCTTTTGGGATCCAAATAGCATCCCCTTGTTTGACATGTTTAGTTTCATTATCCACAGTCATTCCGCCCTCACCCATAAAAATAAAGTAAATTTCCTCCATCGGATCCACATGGGGGTCAATCATTTTTCCCTTCTCTAGTTGGGCAATGGCAAAAAAGCCGATTTCCTTTAATACCCTTGCATCCAATATCATTTGAGCAATAGCCCCGCCATGGGCAATATAGGTTGTATCCAATACTTCCTTGTCACTTAGGTTTCTTACCAGCATATACATATTCCCCCTGTTTAAGTTTTTTCGGTAATTTGCAAATAGATTGGTTCTAAATAGCCTAATTTGTTTTTTGAAGGATAATGTAATGATAATATTCTTTTAATATTTGACCCTAACATTAAATATGACTATTATTATTGCGCTTTGTTTATATATTCGAGTATCGAGAAAAAGGGAATGCCTGTCACGCCTATATTTAATCCACAAGAAAAGCAGCGATCCATGAGGGTTGCAGCCTTTATGTCCGGATCAGGGACTAATATTATTAAATTGTTGGAAAAACAAAAACGTCTTATTAAGGAAAAAGGGCAATCTCCTTTTGAGGTCATTTTTGTTTTTAGTGATCGTTCCGACGGGAAGTGCCAAGGCGAAAAGATTGCGTATGAAAATGGATTACCTTATTTTAGTTATGATATTCGCGTATTTCATCATAAAAAGGGATTAAAAAGGACGGCGCTCACCCAGGAAGGGCTCTCCGCAAGGAAAGCTTTTGACATCGTCGCCCAAAGATTAATCAATGCTTTTGATATTGATGTGGTTGCACTCGGAGGGTACATGAGCTATACCACCATCGACCGTTGTGTAAATGTTCATCCGGCTGATCTTTCAATACTTGATCAAGTTGGAAAAAGGGTTTATGTTGGAGATCACGCTGTATTAGATGCGATTATCGCTGGAGAAAAAACTCTACGATCATCAACTTTGTGGACGGACAAGGGGGTTGATACAGGACCTCTCCTGATGGTATCCGATCCATTGAAGGTTGAATTACCGAGAATTCTTGAAGAATTACGGAAAGATAAAGAAGCGCTTATTAGAATTGCAGATGAACATCAGGAAAAATTAAAAAAAATCGGAGATTGGAAGATTTTCCCTCAAACGATTACAATGATCGCAGAAGGTCGCTTTGCCCTTGATGAAAATCAACAGGTTTATGTGGACGGAAAACCTGTAATAAATGGATTTAGAGAATAATAGATACTATTGTGCTTAAAATAAACTCAATTTGATCTTTTTATTTAACTTATTGTTTTTCAGTAACGTCTATAATAGGGTGTATTCCAGGTTTTTCATTTTTTATTTCCCTCTGTGCCAATGATAGTGAGACACTTACCCCTTGAAAAATTAGTGTAGGGCGAGTAGGAGAAAGAAGATGTTTAATACAAGCAC
>JAFGGA010000178.1 GCA_016930835.1 Deltaproteobacteria bacterium | reverse complement strand
TTTTTGAAAAAAATTTAAATACTATTCAAAAAAAGCTTGACAATGAATTGAGGTTAAAATACTTAAGAATCATTGTCAAATCTTTTTTGCATGAATTTTTTAAATTTTTAAAAATTTTCATACTATTCATATTCGATTTCGATGCTGGGAAGAGGAATTTCAACAAGCTTCCACAGGGATGACAGCAGATCCAGAATCAATGAAAATTTTCAGACTGAAACCTGTATATAAAGCATTGAAGTACTCTTAAGATGAACAGCTATATGCCATTTCATAGTGATAAGCATTATATTTGCTTAATATTTTGCTTACGTCCTATCCAGTGCAGCTTTGAGGAATCAATATTTACAAAAACGGTGTCGAACAGTCAATCATATTGTTTTTAAAGCGAGATTCAGATGAATGCATTTGGTACAATGAACACTGAATTAACGGTTCGATAAAATGAACTTAATGATCATGAGCCCGCTTTCGAGGGCTTCGCTTGAGCGTACCGTTTTGGAGGAATGCCATGCCTGAAAGTGCAAACAAAACCCACTTGCTTTCCGGGGTGAGGGTTCTCGAAATCGCTGATGAAAAGGGACAGTATTGCGGCAAAATGCTGGCCGATCTTGGAGCGGAAGTCATTAAGATCGAAAGGCCCGGAGGCGATCCTTCCCGGAGGATCGGCCCATTTTTTAAGGATAAGGCCTCTTCAGAAGACAGTCTTCGCTGGTGGTATCACAACTCATCCAAGAAGAGCATCACCCTGAATTTGGATACAAGCGACGGCCTAGTGATTTTCAAAAAATTGATAAAGGATACAGACATTCTCCTTGAGACACCGGATCCAGGCAAGATCGAAGGCGCCAGCCTGGGTTATGGTGCACTGGCAGGGATCAACCCTCGCTTGATATTGTCGTGCATCACTGGATTCGGTATGACCGGTCCGTATCGTAACTACAAGGCATCCAATTTGGTGGGCGTGGCCATGGGTGGGATGATGTCGGTTGTTGGAGATGCTGACAGACCCCCTATAACACCTTGTGGCGAACCCGGGTTTTTAAACGTGTCCATCTTTGGATGCGTTGCCACACTTATTGCCCTGTATTATCAAAAGGCCACCGGAAAGGGTCAGCTTGTGGATATTCCAATGCAACCCTGTGTCGCCTCCTGCCTTGAATACACCTTCCCCTTTTACGCGTATCTGGGGATCAATCTAAAGAGAATGGGAAGCCATCTGCAGATGTTCGGCCCCGGCAAGAACTCGTTTTGTTATCCTTGCAAGGATGAGGGGTATATTTTCGGCATGCCCGCCGCTCCCCCTCTGGATTGGATGGAAGAAGAAGGCATGGTCGAAGACCTCAAGGAAGATGAAAGGCTTTGGTATGACTGGATGTACCGCATCGAAAAGGAAGAGCATATCAATGATGTTTTTTCAAAGTTTATCCGGACGCATACAAAAAAGGAGATGCATGATCGACTTACTAAGGAGCGCTCGGTGTGGAGCGCGGTGAGAACCGTCGAGGAAGTGGCAAACGATCCGCATCTCCGGGAAAGGGACTTTTTCATCGATGTGGAGCATCCTGATCTGGGAGAGACCGTCCGTTATGCCCGTCCACCTGCCATTATCAATGGTGCGCGAGGGGATGTCCGTCCCTGCCCGAAGATCGGTGCGCACAATGAAGATATCTATATGGGTCGCATGGGTATGAAAAAAGAAGAATTGATTGCCTTGGTTTCCGCCGGCGTGCTTTGAGGCCATATCAAAGGAATAAAAAAGATGAAGACATCGAAAGACAAGAAAGCACTTGAGGGAGTGCGGGTGGTAGATTTCACGTGGGCATTGGCCGGACCCTTGGTCACAAAGACTCTTGGTGATTTCGGAGCGGAGATTATCAAAATCGAACGGGAGGATGGAGAGATCGCGCGTCGCGTCCCCCCTTTTCCGGATAGGGTGGATGTCAACAGGGCCGGGGGGTTCAACAACAGAAACCGAAACAAGTATGGCATGAAGTTGAACATGAAGGATCCACGAGGAGTCGAACTTGCTAAAAAGCTTGTTTCCAAAAGTCACTTAGTGATTGAAAACTATGCGTCAGGGGTTATTGAAAAATGGGGACTTGGGTATGATGAGCTGAGTAAGATCAAACCTGACATCATCATGACCTCAATGCCGGGCTTTGGGCATAGCGGCCCTTACCGGCGCAACATTGGTTACGGGCAAAATTTGCACGCCTTCAGCAGCTGGTTTGACCTGACCGGATATCCGGACCGTCCCCCATCCGGATTTAGCTTTGCCTATTCTGATTATATCGTGGGCGGGTTTGCGACAGCAATAACGCTGGCAGCGCTTAATCATTGGAAGGAAACCGGTGAAGGATGTTACATCGAGATCCCTCAGTTTGAGACCCTCGTGGGCACGCTGGGGGTTACCTATATGGATTACTTTGTCAATCACCGCGCGGCTAACCGGCGCGGCAACACCGTGCCTCCGTATGTTCGCGCCGCGGCACCCCATGGATCCTATCCATGCAAGGGTGAAGACCGCTGGTGCGTGATTTCCGTCTTCACGGATGAAGAGTGGAAGGCCTTCCGCAAGGCCATTGGAAGTCCGGAATGGACAAAGGAGGATAGATATTCGACAACCTTATCTCGACTCGAAAATGCCGATGAACTGGACAAACGGGTGGCATCCTGGACCCGTGAATATACCCCGGATGAAGTCATGACAATCCTTCAGGAGGCTGGTGTGGCCGCGGGCGCGGTTCGTGAAATTCGCGACCTTGTGGATATGGATCCGCAAATGAAGGAGCTCAAATTCTATGTGGAGGCCGAACACCCGGAGCTCGGAAAGAGACTTTTTGAGAACAATGTTTTCAATCTCTATGAAACCCCGGGTAAGATCAAACGGGGCGCGCCTCTCTTGGGAGAACATACGGATTTTATCTGCAAGGAAATCCTCGGGATGACCGAAGACGAAATCAACCAGTACTTGATCGAGGGGGTTCTTTAAGGCTTTCGCAAGTCAGATTCAATTAACGGGTTTGAAAATGGACAAAGGTTTAACTTTGACATACTCGTAAAAAGTCGTCACCCCGGTCGCGTATCCAGTGCGGGATAAAGTGCAGCCGGGGTCCAGGGCCCATGTAACTATCTGAAAAGACTGGATTCTGGCCTTCGCCTGTCTGCGTACGAACACGCACAGACAGGCCGGAATGACAAAAATGCGTACTTTTCGATTTTTTACGAGATCGTCAACTTTAGTGACGGGCGCAAAAGGTTGCGATTCAAAGGGGATGTTGAAAGGAGGTGGTGCAACAGGGTGAAAATTTTTATTAGCAGGCCATGAGAAACCAAAAACCATTCAATAAGGAGATGGTATGAATGTTTAGCTTGAAGGTGGTATACTCTAGCAGAGGTATTGAAGAGCTGGAGTAGACGGGGCACAGGCT